>JBFMHB010000072.1 GCA_040752915.1 Acidobacteriota bacterium | reverse complement strand
GGCCCTTCTGGCCCTGGACCACCTCGAGCTGAACCTTCTGGCCCTCGGTGAGGGTCTTGAAGCCGTTGCCCTCGATGGCGGAGAAATGGACGAAGGCGTCCCCGCCCGTCTCCAGAGTGATGAAACCATAGCCCTTCTTCTCGTTGAACCACTTCACTGTTCCGTTGACCACTGCTAACTCCTGTTTCTTTGAATCACCATCTCAACAAACCGTTTGTTGAAGAGGGTTCGCCAAGGAGTTTACCATGGGCGGGCCGGATTGTCAACCGCCCCGGACCGCGGGGACGGAGCCCCCGGGGCCTTTTCGGACCCGTGACCGGGCCATCGGGCGCGGAAAAAGGTGGAGGAGATGTTCGGATTCTTCAAAAGAAGGCGCCGAGAGCGCATTCTCTCAGAGCCCTTCCCCCCCGAGTGGCGCCGGATGCTCCGCCGTGACGCCGCGGTCCTGAGGGCCCTTCCGGAGGGTCTCTGGGCCCGGCTGGAGGACGACCTCCGCCTTTTCATGGCCGAGAGGGACTGGGAGGCATGCGGGGGCCTGCGCGAGCGGGAGGAGATGCGGGTTCTCATCTCGGCCGAGGCCTGTCTTCTCACCCTTGGCCGGTCGGTGGATGCCTTCGATCACGTGCGGACCATCCTGCTTTACCCCTCCCGGTACATCGCCCGCGAAGCCGTGGAGGATGAGCTGGGCGTCGTCACGGAGGACCTCGACGACCGCGAAGGCGAGGCCTGGGAGCGCGGGCAGGTGGTCCTTTCCTGGAGCGAGGTCTCGGCGGACGCCAAGCGGGCCGACGGCCGCAACCTCGTCCTCCACGAGTTCGCCCACCAGATCGACCTGTTGGACTTCCTCGACGGGGCCCGCCCCGCCCCCCCGGACCGGGAGCGCTTCGCCCGGTGGCGGGAGACCTTCCTGGATGCCTTCGAAGCCTTCGCCGACGCCGTGGATCGGGGAAAGAAGGTGCGGGTGCTCGATCCCTACGGGGCCGAGGACGAGGCCGAGTTCTTCGCCGTGTCCGCCGAGGCCTTTTTCGAGCGGCCCTCCGATCTGAAGCGCCACCACCCCGAGCTGTACGCCCTCCTCTCCGAGTACTTCGCCCTCGATCCGGCGGCTTGGATCTGGTAAGGCCCCGCCCGGAGCGACGCCCACCGCCCCGAATGGAACCTTCCGCCTCCGATACGGTCTCACGCGGTGTAGCGGACAGGAGGCGACCATGAGACGGATGCTGAAGAACTGGTTGGCGGCGGGCGCGATGGCGCTGGGGCTCCCCCTCCTGGCGGCGGGCCCCTCGGGGTTCACAGTGGAAGTGCTGGTGGACGGGGTTCCGCGACCCGAATACGCGGCGGGAGAAAAGGTGTACGTGGAGGCCCTCCGCGGCAGGGAGTACGCTCTCCGCCTCACCAATCCCCTGGGGCGCCGCGTGGCCGTGGCCCTGTCCGTGGATGGACTGAACACCGTAAACGCCCAGCGCTCCGATCCCGCCCGGGCCACGAAGTGGGTGCTGGATCCCTACGAGACCGTCGTGATCTCGGGCTGGCAGGTGAGCGGCGGGGAGGCGCGCAGATTCTTCTTCACGGGTGAAAAGCGCTCGTACGGAGCGTGGCTCGGCCAGACGGAGAACCTCGGCACCATCGAGGCCGTGTTCTTCGCCGAAAAGGTCCGCTGTCCCGCCGAGGTGGAGGCTCTAGGCGGGGTCCTGGGCGGTGAAACGTCCGCCGACGAGGGCGCGGCCCGGCGCGAGCGCCCGTCGGCCCAGGCCCCCGCGCCCTCCTCCCGAAACCAGGACTCCAAGTCGCTGGAAAAAGGGTCGGACCTCTCGGACGACTACGCGGCCACGGGAATCGGGCGCCGGATGCGCCACAGCGTAAACCGCGTGAGCCTGGACCTGGAGGAGACCCCGTCGGCTTCGGTGCGGCTCCGATACGAGTTCCGGCCCCAGCTGGTCGCGCTGGGCGTCCTTCCTCCCCCCCCTCCGAAGGTGCGTCCCCTGGACCGTCGTGAACGGGCCACGGGCTTCGAGGGGGCCTGGTGCCCGGACCCCTCCGCCGGACGCTGACCTTCACCCATCCCTACCCCTCCTTCTCTCCACAGGGGACGGGGCCTCCGGCGCCCCGTCCCCGCCTCGTTTCGTCCCGATCGCCGCCCGACCGCTCCCCTTCCCCAATCTCTTTTTCCTCCTCCCGGCTCTTCCCATCCTGTGGTACAAGAGAGGCCATGCGGCGCCGATGGGTTCGCATCCTGGTCTGGGGGGCGGTCGCCCTCCTGTTTCTCCTGTTCGCGCTGGGGCTGGTCCTGAGAAGGACACCGCTGGTGGACCGGTACTGCGAGCGGGTCCTCCTGAAGGCCCTCGCCCGCAGCGGCGGAACGTTCACCGCGGAGAAGCGCCAGGGGACCCTGCTCTCCGGTCTTCAGCTCGATGGAGTGAAGGTCGTCGTGCCGGGCCGCTTCGAGGTGACCCTCCGGCGCCTGCGCGTCCGCCTCCACTCCACGCCCCTCCTCGCGGGGGTCTTTTCCGCCAAGAACCCGTCCGCGGAAGGGCTCAAGGTCGTGGTGTGGACGCACGCCCGAGTCTCCCCGGAGGATGCATCGCCCCCCTCCAACCCGATCCCCCCCTGGCTTCTGGTTTCGGTTTCGGGGCTCAAGGTGGAGGGCGCCCTCCTTGAAATCCGGTCGGCGGCGGCCGAAAGCGCACCCACCGCCGTCCGTGGTGTGTCCCTGGCCGGCGACCTATCGATTGCCGCGGGTCGGCTGACCCTGGACGGTCTCCGCCTCTCCGTCCGAGAGGCGCCGCGATGGCCCGGGCCCCTGAGCGCCCAGGGCCGGCTCACCTGGATCCCTCCCGACGGCCTCAAGGGGGCCCTCCGTCTCAGAACCCCGGCCTCGTCGGCCTTCGTCACCGGGTCCGCCGCTGACCTCGCCACGTCCCTCCCGGAGCTGGCCCTGAACGCCACCGTGTCGCCCTTCGCCCTGAGCGAATGGCCTTTCTGGAGTCCGAGCGCCCCGGATTTTCGCCCCACTGGCAATCTCTCCCTTTCCCTGAAGGAGGGAGGCTGGCGATGGGTGTCCGACCTGAGCGAACCGGCACTGGGGGTCCTTCGTTCGAAGGGCTCGGCGCACCTTTCGGAAGGCGCATGGGTCCTGGAGGGAGAGGTCGAGAGCCCATCCTTCTCCCTGGCCCCCTTCTGGACCACTCCCCCCGACCGCGTGGCCAACCTTTCCGGATCCGTTCGTTTTCAAGCCCGCCTTCCTGAGACGGGGGAAACTTCCTGGACCGCACAGGCCGCCCTGGGGCCTTCCTCGGTGTGGGGATTCCCCGTGTCCTCGGCAAATCTGCAGGGCCGCGGCGGATTCTCGAAGGCCGACTTGGAAGGGACGGCATCGAGTCCCTTGACCGGGAGGGGGGCTTTTCGCCTTGCTTGGGACGGAAAGGAGGACCTCTTCCGCCTGGGCCTGTCGGGCGATGCCGCCGTCCTGCCCGAAATCCTAGGCCGCCTGGATCTCCTCCCGGAGCTGCCCCCTCCCCTTCGCCTTCCCGGGGACCCCCTGCGGGCGGAACGCCTGGAACTCACCTGGCGGGGAGAGTCGTTTCACCTCGAGGCCGAAGCCGATGACGCATCCGGCGGCGCCTATTCGGGCACCCTCTCCCTCTCCCCGGAGGCGCCGGCTGCGTGGTGGGTGACTTGCCGATCGGTGGCTCCCGCCACGTGGGGGCTTCCGGGAGAGGGTCCGTGGAACTTCTCCGCCCGCTTCGAGGGCGCCTCACTGGAACGGGGCCGCATCCTTCTCGAATCCTCCTCGTCCTCCTGGTCGGGCGTGAGCCTGGGTCCCTTCCGGTCCGAAGTGGAGGTCACGGACTGGGAAGTCTTCCGCCTTTCCCCCGCCGAATCCCTCACCTCGCTCGGGAGCATCGGCTTGAAGGGTTCGGTGGGACCGGCGGGGCGCCTGGACCTGGAGGTTCGAGTCCGCGAGGCCCCCCTGGGCAGGTGGGGAAACCTCTGGAACGTGGAGCTCGCCGGAATGGCCGAAGCGGAGGGGACTCTCCAGGGGGAGATCGAGGCCCCCTCGGTGGCCGGGAGAATTCACCTCCGGCCTTTCTCCGCGTGGGGGTTCGACGCCGGGAGCGCGGAAATCCGCGGCGTGTGGGGGCCCGGGGAGAAGAAGGTGTCCGCGGATTGGAGGGAACTCGCGCGGGACGGGACGGTGCTGGGGGACGGAACGCTCACCTTCGCCGAGGCGGGAGGGGTCTCCCGAATGAACCTCCGCACGGGCTTTGGCGCCGGCCGCGCGGTGCAAGCCACCGCCGTCGGCCTCCTCGACGGCGACCACGGCGACCTTCGCGTGGACACGCTGCGAATGGAGCTGGAGGGACGTCCCTTCGACCTGACGGCTCCCGGCCGCGTGGCCTGGGATTCGAAGTCCTTCCGGTGGGAGGGCATTCAGCTCCGGCGCAACCAGAACAGCGTGGCCACCGAGGGCCGGTTCCGCTACGCCGACGCCGGTCTTGCCGCCGGACTGGAGGCCCGAATCACCGCAAAGCACCTTCCCCTGAGGTTCCTTCCCTTCCTGCCGGGACCCGACACCCTGACGGGTTTTGTGACGGGAGAGCTCACCTGGGTGGGTTCCCTGGAAGATCCGGACCTCCAAGGCGAACTCGCCCTTCTGGACCTTCGCCTGAGAATCCCCGACAGCGACTTGTTCGTTCTGGGCGGCGCCCGGATGGCCGCGGAAGGCCGGAATCTGAGGATTTCCGAGTCCTCGCTGACGACAACGGAAGGGGGGGCGGCCACCCTTGAGGGAGGCCTGGAGTTCCGGGGACTCCTCGTCCGGGACATGAGCCTGCGCGCCAGGGGTGACGACTTCCCCGTGGTCTTCGGCAGGGACTTTTCGGGAACGGCCGATTTCGACGTGACCCTGAGAGGCCCCCTCTCGCGGCCAGTGGTGGAGGGGACCACCCGGATCGTCAAGGGCCGGATCCAGCTTCCCGAACTCGAGAGAATGGAGCCCATCCCCGCCACCATCCGGTTCGTCAACACCCCTCCCGGATCCCCCCTGGCCGCGGCCTCCGTACCCGACGAACTGGTGGGGCCCTTGCGGGGCACCTTGCGGATCCGCAGCGAAGGCAAGCTCTGGGCAACCAACCGCAGCCTCCTGGCTGAACTGGCGGGCGAATTGACGCTCCGTATGAGGGAGGACGGGGAGGCCCTCGAAGGGAGTCTGGACATCCTTCAAGGCCGATACGTGTTTCAAGGTTTGAAATTTGACCTGACCGAATCTCGGATCTTCTTCAAGGGCACGACGGACTGGACTCCGTACCTGGACCTCAAGGCCCGGAGAGAGTCCGCGGGAGCGGTGGTGACCGCTCACGTCACGGGGCCGGCGGGCCGCCCGGAACTCGGGCTGAGTTCCTCCCCGCCCATGGAAGAGGGCGACATCCTCGCCACGCTCCTCTTCGGCCGGGCCTCGGAGGACCTGACGGCGGGCGAGAACCAGAAGTGGGGTTCGGCCGCCGCCGCCCTGGCGGTGCAGTACCAGGCCGGCCCGCTCCTGGACTCGGTCAAGAAGCGCCTGGACCTGGACGCCTTCCAATTGGGGACGGACTCCTCGGGAGCCGCCCAGGTGGGATTCAGCAAGTTCATCGGGGATCGGACCGTTCTCGAGTACCGCCAGACCTTCGGGGCCCTACCCGAGGGCCGCCTCAATCTCCGCTACCGCATCAACCGCCACCTCAGCGTCCAGTCCGAGTCCTCCACCCTGGGGAAATCGGGCCTCGACCTCCTCTGGGAACAGAGTTACTGATGGGCCGCCCCTTCCGCCTCGCGCCCCTCCTCCTCGCGCTGGCCGCGGGAGCCTCCTGGGCCCAGACCCCGCCCGAGGCTCCCCAGTCTCCCGGCCCCGTGTACCGGTCCATCCGAGTCACCGGCCAGTCCTCCTTCGCCGAGGACCGGCTCCTTCTGGCCGCGGAGATTCCCCGGCCCTCCCGGTTCCATCCTTTCGGAGCGGGTCCTTCCTTCACGGCGGTGGACGTGGACCGGGCGGCCTCCGAAATCGCCCTCTTTTACAGGCGCCAAGGGTTTTTCGAGGCCACCGCGGTGGCCGCGGGGTCCCCGCCCCCCGTGGCGGAGATCCGCGTGGAGGAAGGACTCCCCACGCTTTGCGAATCCGTGGGGGTCGGGCTGTCCGGACCGCGTTCGGGCGAGTCGGAGGCGCTCCTCGCCCTGCTCGTCGAGGATCTTCCCCTCCGGCGGGGGGACCGGTTCACCGCGGACGCCTACGAGGCATCGGCGGACCACCTGATGCGGGGCTTCCAGGAGGCGGGCCACCCGTTTCCGGTGGTCGTTCCCGAGGCCGAGGTGGACCTGGCCGCCCGGAAAGCCCGCGCCACGTTCACGGTGACGCCGGGCCCGAGAGGCGTCTTTGGCGACGTCACCTTCCAGGGGATTCGCCACACCGAGGAGGTTCTCCTCGCCCGCGCGGTGACGTTCCGCCGCGGCTCTCCCTACCGGATCTCCGAGGTGGAGAAGACCCAGGAGGCCCTGTACAGAACGGGACTGTTCGATTCGGTGGTCGTGCGGCCCAGGCGCAAGGGCCCCGAGGGCGAAGTTCCCGTGGTCATCGTTCTGAAGGAGGGACGCCACAGGAGAATCCGCCTGGGAATGGGGTTCAGCACCGATGAGGATCTCCGTTGGCGGGCGGGATGGGAGACCCTGCGCCTGCGGGACCGGATGATCAGCCTCGGCTTCGAATTCCGCGGCTCCTCGCTGGAGAGGGAAGCCTCCGCCCACCTGCGCCGGCCCTACTTCCTCGACCGGGACACGGCGCTCTCCGCCCATGCCTCCTATGGCAAGATCAAGCTTCCGGCCTACACCTACCACACTCTGCAGGGCCGTCTGGGGCTCGAACACGCCTTCACTCCGCGGTTCAGCGGCCGTCTCTTCGCCTCCGGGGAACACATCACCCGCCTCGAACCCGACCCGTCCGTCGGTCTGCGTCTCACCCGCGAAGCCAAGGAGGCCGCGACCATCGCCTCCCTCCAGGGGGTCCTCACCTACAACACCACCGACGCGCCCTACGACCCCCGAACGGGTTGGCTCCTGACCGCGGCGGCGGAGCCCTCGGTCACGCAAAACGGGATCCGGTTTCTCAGGACCACCGCCGAGGCGAGGCACTACCGTTCCCTGGGGAAGGACTGGGTCTGGGCGGCGCGCCTGAAGGCGGGAGGCATCCTGACGGATCAGAATCTATCGGGCATCCCCCTCACGCGACGCTTCTATGCCGGGGGCCAGGCCAGCGTCCGTGGGTACCGGTTTGGCGTGCTGGGCCCCCGTTCCCAGGATGGAATCCTCCAAGGGGGAAAGGGGTTGATCGAGATGTCCACGGAACTCCGATTTCCCCTGTGGGGCGACATCAGCGGCCTGCTCTTCGCGGATGCAGGCAATGCGACCACGAGGCCCTTTGCCTCGGGCGGTGCGTCCCTTTTCACGGGCGCGGGCGCGGGCCTGCGTTTCAAGACCCCCGTGGGCCCCGTGGGCGTGGATCTGGCGTGGAAGCTGAGGAAGACGCCCGTGGACCCGTCCCGTTATCAGATCGCTTTCTTTATCGGATACGCCTTTTAGCGCCCGTGGGCCATTCAGGGGGCCAGATCCCGAAGGAGGCCTTTCCTGGGCGCCCCACGATCCAGATGAATCTCGGGAGACAGGACAGGGCGCCGGCGGAAAAGGCCGGGGGCGGTATGCCCACCTTGAGGCTGCCTGCTCAGGCGGGCGGGGAAGGCTGACTTTTTCCAATCTGCCCGCCCGAGAGGCAGGCGGAGCCGCCGCTCCGCCCACCCGTGCCTACGTGGGGGCAGGAGACCCACCGTGCCGTCAACCCCGCCCACCCATGATCCGGACCGTCGAAGCGAGAATGGAGCCATCCTGCCTCGTGAGGCCTTCCACCCGCACAACCTGCGATGGAGCCAATTCGGAGGGGGAAACGGATTGCCCTCGCCGGGTGATCACCGTCTCGGGGTCGAGGACGACGGACACGCTTTGACCTCGGCGTTCCATCTGAAAGCCCGTGACCGTACCCTGGCTGGCGGTAACCGACGAGATTCTTCCGGCACCCATCGTATCCGTGGCCATGACGTGGACAAAGACCCCTGCGAAGAAGGCGTCTGTTGCGATTCCCCCGACGGAGGCATAGGAACCGACCTGAAGCAGGAGATCCTGGCCATGATCCTGGCCCATGTGCTCCGCCGCATGCATGCCGCCGCCGCCGCCCATGCCGCCACCGCCACCCATGCCGCCGCCGCCACCCATGCCGCCGCCGCCGCCCATGCCGCCGCCGCCGCCCATGCCGCCGCCGCCGCCCATGCCGCCGCCGCCGCCCATCATCCCTCCGCTACCCATGCCGCCGGACATATCGCCTCCCACGCCCGATTGCATGTCGGCGGGGCTCATCCCCGAGAAGCGGGCCTGCGCCACGCGGATGTCGAAGAGACCATCCAGGGTGATCTGCACGGGGTTCCCGGATGTGTCTGCTTCAAGCGAAGTGATGTTTCCCTGGAGCATGAAGGGGCGTCCAACGTAGACCGCGGTGGCGACCGCCTGCCCTAGGTTCACCCGCTCGAACGCTACCGCCTCCTCACCCACCACGAGGTCGGGCAGGTCCAGGCTGACCAGGTTGCCCTGATCGTCCATTCCGACGAGAACCGTGTCGGACGTGACAGCGAGGGGGATGCCCTGAACGACGATCGAGTCGCCGTTTACCGATTCAATGTCCCCCGAAAGATAGCCGTGAGGGGAAGGTCCCCCCGGATTCTGGGCAAAGGTCGAAAAGGGGGCGGCCAGGGCTGTGCAAACCAAGCCCAGCACCCCGGCGCGCAACCCAAAGCGTATCCATTCCGTCCCGAGAAACCTCGCAAACATGGGCAACCTCCTTGGCAGGCCATTCTCACAGTGTGTCGCTGCACTTTTTTCACCGGTTTGGAAGCGCGATTGGATGATATCCTCCAGTCCGTATTCCTCCTTCTCGGCCGGAAGCCTCCGACGGCGGGCCGTTCGCTGCCGGGCCCCGTCTTAGGTAAGCAAATCTCCTGCCGCAATGCCTGCACCTTACATCGAGGCGCTCGTATCCGTGAGCCGGACACTCGCGCGCAGACACCCCATGAAACATCGGAGCTCGTACCGGCCGGTGGCCCGAGGCGTCCAGTGAAAAACCGCCTTTCCCGTTTCCGGAAAGAACTGCCGCATGCCCGCTCCGCTCAACACGACTCCTTGGGTGCATCGTCCCCCGCCCGTTCGAAGGATCGTCAGTTCCACGGGCCGCCGCGGATCGAGGGTCAAGGACTCGGGGGAGAATCCCCGCTCTCCCAAGGTCATCGTGAATCTTTGCGGAGTGTCCAACCATCTCTGGTAGCGCCAAGCCACGAGGCCCGCTCCCGAAACCAGTAGGAGGGACACGATCAGCACGGCCACCGTCCCTCCCGGAGAAAGCATCACGGGATACCCGTACGATTCGTCCTGGATGCGCAACGTCGTCATCGGATCCTCCTTCATCTGCCGGGACCATGCCCGCTGTTCCTGGACCTATCAAAGGCCATGCCACCCCCATGAGGCGCGCGCAGAGAATGCGATATCTCTTTCTTCAGGAGGCGGTTGCATGCGCCCCCGGGAGGGAACCGGCAGGGGCCGAAGGCGAACGGACGGAAGTTTTTCTCGATGCGCCGAATACAGTTGTTGAACGGAGGCTCGCCCCGGGCAGGAGCGGCCGGTGCGCCGTCGTCTCCGAAACCGCACGAGAGCGAAATTGCGATGCGGGAGGGTGCCTCTGGCGGAGGCGGGCTACGCGTCCTCGATTCCAAATTTCTTCAAGCGGTAGAGCAGGACGTGCCGCGGGATGTGGAGGCTCCTTGCGGCGGCGGACCGGTTTCCCCGGCTCTCCCGCAAGGCCTTCAGGATGGCCTCCCTCTCCAGCGCCCACAGACCTCCCTCCTCCGCGAAGTTCCCGCCCGTGGACTTCCGAAACTCCCGAGGCAGTTGCTCCGGTCCGATGACCCCGCCGCGGCACAGGATGGCCAGGCGCTGGCACAGGTTCTGAAGCTCGCGGACGTTGCCGGGCCACGAGTAACTTTCCAGCATGGCCATGGCCTCCATCGATACTTCTTGGTCGCCTCCGCTGTATTCCATGAGGAATCGTCTCAGGAGGAGGCGAACGTCGTCGCCCCGCTCCCTCAGGGGGGGGACGTGGATGGGGATCACGTTGAGGCGGTAGAACAGGTCTCGGCGGAAAGCGCCGGCTTCGACGGCTTTCTCCAGGTCCTGGTTGGTCGCCGCGATCACGCGAACGTCGACGGGCGTGGTACGGCGCCCCCCCACGGGATCCACGACCCGCTCCTGGAGAACCCTGAGAATCTTGGCCTGGAGCCCGAGGTCCATATCCCCGATTTCGTCGAGAAGGAGCGTGCCCCCGTGCGCCTGAACGAACTTGCCTTGGCGTTTGTCCGTCGCGCCGGTGAAGGCTCCCCGTTCGTGGCCGAAGAGCTCGCTCTCGAGAAGATCGCGGGGCAGGGCGGCGCAGTTGACCGCCACGAAGGGTCCTTCTCGCCTCGACGACTGCGCATGGAGCGCCCGGGCGATCAGTTCCTTCCCCGTCCCGCTTTCCCCCGTGATCAGGACCGTCGCTTCCGTGGGCGCCACCCGTCGGACCGTTTCGAGGATCTGCTGCATGGGCGCGCTGGCGGCCACGATGCCCTCCTGGGGCTTCTTCTCCTCCAGCGCCCTTCGGAGGCGGCGGTTTTCTCGGTCCAGGTCTCCGATCTTCATGGCCTTGTCCGCCACGAGAAGCAGGGCCTCCTGGTCAATCGGCTTCGTGAGGTAGTCGGCGGCTCCCCGCCGCATGGCCTCGACGGCATCCGCGATGGTTCCGTACGCGGTCATGACCACGACGGGCAGACCGGGGACCTGCTCCGTAAGGGAGGACAGGAGCTCGATCCCGCTCGTTCTCGGCATCCGCACGTCCGTGATCACGAGGTCGAAGGGCTCCTCCCTTGCCCTTTCCAAGGCGGAATCCGCGTCCATGGCCTGGGTGACCGAGTGGCCGTGCTTTTCCAGGTGGTACGCCAGGACGCGCCGAAGATTCGGATCGTCCTCCACAAGAAGGATGCGTCCCTTACGCACCGTCGCCTCCCGGACCTGCCGCGGCTTTTCGAGGGAGAAGGAGGGTGAACCGCGCCCCCCCGGCGGACCGCGTCTCCCCCCACACCTTTCCGCCATGGGCATCGGCGATCTGTTTGACCAGCGCGAGACCGAGGCCCGTGCCGTCCTTTCGCCTTGTGAAGAAGGGTTCGAAGAGCTTTGCCTCGCTTCCGCCTGGAAGGCCGGGACCCTCGTCCTCCACCGCAAAGGCGCACCCCTCCGGCCGCTCGGACGCCGCCACCTTCACCCGAGAGCTGGGCGGCGAGACCTGAATGGCGTTCAGGACAAGGTTGGCCAGCGCCTGGTGCAGGCGGTGGGGATCCGCCTCCACAAGACACCCTCTTGGAACATCCGCTTCCAGGACAACGCCGGCAAGTCCCGCGGCCGGATTGAGAGCCCGAATGACGTCCTGCACCGCATCCTCCGCACGGACCGTCCCCGGGTTCAGAGGGATGGACCGGCCCAGGTCCAGGAATTCGTCCACCACCCTCCTCAAGCGATCGATCTCCTGGAGGAGGATCTCGAAGAAGGGGCGACGGACGTGGTCCGGTGGATAGTCTTCGGCCAGGATCTCCGCGGCGCCCTGAATGGAGCCGAGGGGCGTACGGATTTCGTGGGCCACACCCGAGGCGACCCTTCCCGCAGCCGCGAAGCGCTCTGCGGCCTCCAAGCGCCGACCTAGTTCCATGGCCCGGGCTCGGTCCGCCTCTCGGCGGTCCACGAGGAGTCCGGTCAGCAGACCCAGGCCGAGGTAGAAGAGGATCTCCATGAAATCCTGGTTATCGAGGAGAGGACCCTCAAACCTCAGCGCGAGGGGAAGGGTGGCCGCCGAGATGGCCGACCCGACGATCAGCCCACCGCGCGTTCCGAACCAGAGGGCCGCCAGGATGATCGGGACGTAGCACAGCCGCCGGTGGACGAGGTGAACCCAGTGGGGGAAGGGCAGGACCATGTAATGCAGGGAGAGCGTGAAGGCCACGAGAATCACGAGAACGCCCGCCTGGAGGCTCAGGGACCATTTTCGATTCATGGCACCTCCCAAGGGGGGATCTGCAATCATCGGGCCAGCCCGACTGCGCTCTTGCCGCGTGGGAGCCACCGCACTCGGGCTGAAAAGTAGATCCTATTCATGCGTGTCCAAAAGAAAGCATCGTGTCTCCTTCGAACGTCGGCCGGGCCCTGGCCGCGCCCCTGGCGCGGCACGGAGGGCCCGGTCCGGGCGCGTCCATGCCCGCCCGCACGCGCCCCGTCCCCAGCCCCTCCGCCGCCCTTCGGGCTCCAGGCCCGGCCTCGTGCTGGAATGCCCCTCCCCCCTCCTCCGGCGTTGCGCCGGCGGCGCCGGACCGATTGCGGCGTCAGCCTTCGGCGGCCAGCTCCTCGACGCACATCCCAGTACGCCTGCGTCGCAGCCGCCTCGGCTTCCTTGCACTCGGCCCACCGGCGCCGGGACGCGCCGTACGCCGCTGCGCGACGGGAGGCAGGCAGGTTTAGACGCGCA
>JBFMHB010000071.1:8654-12881 GCA_040752915.1 Acidobacteriota bacterium | reverse complement strand
CCGGAACCAGCTCCCGCCGCGCCCGCGGCCCCGCCCGCCCCCGCCCTGAACAACCTGCTGCTGTACCACGCGGCCTGCATCGAGTACGCCGCCGGACAGGCCGAGGTCCTCAACGCCCTCCTCAAGGGCGTGGAGAACTACGCCCAACGGGGCGTCCTCTTCGTGGTGCGGAACGAGGCGGCCCAGGCGTGGAACGCCTTCGGATTCGACAAGCCCGACGAGGCCAAGCGCTGGCGGGCCGCCATGGACAAGGATCCCCTCCTGACCACCGTTGTGAACTCGCGGTCGCGCATGCTCCTGGACAACGCCCGCCCGGGGTTCATCCCGGACGACAGCCCCGTCCGGCGAAGCCTCATCTCGCCCCTGCTTCTGAAGGGGAAGGTCCTGGCCTTTCTGTACGCCGACTCGGGGGCCGACGGGAAGCTGGATCATTACAGCATCGACCTCCTCATGAGGGTGGCCTCGCTGGCCATCGACATCTTCCCCCTGCGCCCCAAGCGGGACCCCCTTCCCCCCGTCCTGGAGAACCAGGACATCATCCTCCCCGAGTCGGCGCCCCTGCCGGCCCAGCCGGAGGACGCGAGCCTGCTCTTCGAGGACACGGGGACCCTCTCCACTTCCGCTCGGGAGCCCGAGGAACTGCCCACGGCCCAGACGGTGATGACCGAGATCCCTCCGGAGGCCCTGTCCCCCGCACCGCCGCGCCCCCCTGAAGCCGCCCCCGTGGAGCTGGAATCCGGCGACTACGTGCGGCCCGCCGAGCCCGAGGCGGTGGAGGCGGCGGCGCCGGAGCCCGAACCTCCCGCCCCGCCCGCCGAGCCACAAGAGGAGCCGATCCCGCCGGGTGAGGAACGCCTCCACTCGGATGCCGAGCGCTTCGCCAAACTCCTCGTCCAGGAGATCGCCCTCTACCACCCCAAGGAAATGGACCAGGGTCGTCGCCAGTCGAACCTGTACGCCCTCCTGAGGGACGACATCGAGCGGAGCCGGGAGGCCTTCCAGAACCGCTTCCAGAAGCCCTCCATCCGCAGCCGGGACTACTTTGGGAAGGCCTTGGTCAAGTATCTTGCGAACGGCGACCCTTCGCTCCTGGGCATGTAGGTTCTTCCTTCTCCTGCTCCTGATCCCTTCGGCGCGGGCCTCCGGCCAGGAGCCGCCCGCGGCCGGGAGCGCGGTCCCGGCTCAGGCCCCGGGAATCAACCAGGGGGACCTGGCGGCCCGGCTCCTGTCCGAAGGCCGGCGGAGGCTGGATGAAGGCAAGCGGGAGGAGGCCCTGGCCCTCCTCTCGGACCCCGTCTTCGAAGGCCATCCGCTCTGGGAGTTCGCGGCGGGATGGCGCGCGCGCGCCCTGCGGGACTCCGGCCGCGCCGCCGAGGCGCTCCCTCTTTGGAGGCGCCTCTTCGACGTCCTGCCCGAACCCTCCTTCCGCCACGAGGCCGCCGCCGCCCTCCTGGAGGCGTCCCGAGGAGGGCCTCCCGAGGAGGCGGTCCCCTTCGCCAAGGCGTTGTGGCGGTCCTCTCCCGACCTCCCGGAATACGGCGCCGCCCTGGCCCAGGCCCTCTCGGGCGCCGGGCGCGTGGAAGAGGCCCGCGAGGTGGCCCTGGATTTGTGGACTCGGTTTCCCGGCCCCGGGCCCGCCTCCGATTTTCTGGCATCCCGGCCCGACCTGGCGCCGTCCGCCGCCTCCGCGCCGCCCGACGCCCTCCTGCGACGCCTGCGGGAGGCCGCCTCGGCCAAGCTCGTTTCCCTGATGGCCCAGGAACTGCCCCGGGTCCAGCCCGCCACGCCGGCCCAGGAAGCCGAAAAGACGCTTCTCACGGGCCGCTGGGAGGAGCTGAGGGGGCGGCCGGCGGAGGCCTTTTCCCACTACAGGCGGGCCTCCGAGACGCCCGAGACCGCCCAGGCCGCCGTGGTCCGCATGGCCCTCGTGGCATCCCGGTGTTCCCTTTCGGAGAAGGCCCTTGGGGACCTGGAAGCCTCCGTCCTCGCCCTGCCCTGCGACGCCCCCTGGAGGGACCGGGCCGTGTATGCCCTGGTCAAGCTTCGCCTGGCCCGGAGGTCCGAGACCCGGGCCCTGGACCTGGCTTCCAAGGGGCTGTGTACGGACCACTCGAGCCCGGACCTGGCGGAGGTCCTCTACGACGCCGCGTGGGGGCGGTGGACGTCGGGGCGCCGCCGGGAGGCAGAGGCCTTGTGGCGGGCCATGGCGGGCGGCCTCCCCGCGAGGTCCGACGACCGCCTTGCCGCCGTGTACTGCCTGCTGCGCCTCGGGAGGGTGACGGACCCGGACCAGGCCGCGGCTTTCCGGCAGGAAATCGAGTTTCACGACGCCTTCGGGTACTTCGGGTACCGCCTGCGCCAGGGATTCCCTCCCGCCGCCGAGCCCGACCCCCCCCTTCCCCTTCCCGAGCCTTCCCCCGCGACCCACGAGGGAAAGGGCCGCCTCCTCTTCGATGCGGGCCTCTACGACGAGGCCGCCTCCGAGTGGCGGGCCGTACCGGGTGAAACCGCTCCCTCCGTCTGTTGGGCCCTGGCCCGGGCGAGAACGGAGGCGGGGGACCCCTCGGGAGCGATCTTGGAGGCGCGAAAGGCCTATCCGCTGGCCTACTCGGTGGCAGGGCTCCGGACGCCCGAGGCGGCCTGGAAGGCCATTTATCCCATCTCCCATCCCGAAGCCGTCCGGGCGGCCTCCCGAGAATCGGGGCTCCCTCCCCTTTTTGTCTGCTCGGTGATCCGTCAGGAGAGCCTGTGGGATCCCTCCGCCGTTTCCCGATCGGGGGCGCTGGGGCTCATGCAGTTGATGCCCCCGACGGCCCGTTCCGCGGCCGCCTCCGCCGGGCTCCAGCCCTTCACCCCGGAGCGGGCTTGCGACCCCGAATGGAACGTCCGCGTCGGCTCCTTCTACCTCGCCTCCATGCTCGGGCGGTACAGGGGCCGCCCCCACGTGGCTCTGGCCGCCTACAACGCGGGACCGAGGCGGGCCGACGAATGGACCGCGCGCCCGGGCGCCCCCCTCGAAGCGGACCTTTGGATCGAATCCATCCCCTTCCGGGAAACGCGCTCCTACGTCCGCCGGATCCTGTTGAACCTCTGGGAGTACGGACGCATCTACCCGGAATGGAAGGAGTGCGAGTCCATCCCCGCCGAGGCCCGGGCCTTCTACTCCCCGACGCCCTCGCTCCTCTGTCCGTAGGGACCGCCGGTGACCGCCCCCCACGCCCGCACCCGTCTCGCCCTCGCCCTCGGCCTCGCGTGCCTCTCCTTCGCCGCCATCCTGGTGCGTTACTGCGACGCCCCCGCCCTGTCCATCGCCTTCTGGCGCATGGCCCTCGCGACCCTTCTCCTGACGCCGGTCATGGCCCTTTCGGGCCGGAAGGCCCCCACGGCCTCGGCAGGGCCCAGGGGGCGCCTGTGGCCCTACACGGCGGGCGCGGGACTCATCCTGGCGGTCCACTTCACCTGCTGGATCGGCTCCATCCAGCTCACCACGGTGGCCTCTTCGCTCCTGGTCATGTCGGCCCAGCCCGTGTGGGCCGCCCTCCTCGGGGCCTTTTTCCTGAAGGAGAGCGTGCCCCGCCGCGACGCCGGGGCCATCGCCCTGTCGCTGGCGGGCATCGCCCTCATCGCCTGGGGGGACATGGGCCACGGGGGGACGCGCCTCGCGGGAGACGTCCTGGCGCTCCTGTCGGGCATGGCGGCGGCGGCCTACTTCACGGTGGGACGCCACCTGCGGGAGAGTCTCCCTCTCCCCTCCTACCTCGTGTCGGTCTACGGCACCTGCGCCCTTTTCCTGGGCGCCGCGGGGGCGGCGGCGGGGACGCCTTTTTCGGGCTTCGACGGGCGGACCTGGCTCATGTTCGGTCTCCTGGCGCTCTTCCCCTCGGCCCTCGGACATTCCCTCGTGAACTTCGCCATCCGCCACATGGAGTCCTACCGGGTGAACCTCTCCATCCTGGTGGAGCCGGTGGTCTCCACCCTCCTCGCCGCCCTGCTCTTCGCCGAGATCCCCGGCCCCAGGTTTTACGTCGGCGCGGCCCTCGTGGCGGCGGGAGTTCTCCTGGTCCTCGGGAGAACCCCGCGGCGGTAAGGCCGGGCTCCCGGGTGCGCCGGTTGAGCCACATGCAGCCCGGTCGGGCCGATAGGGTTCCTTGTCGCGGAGGAGGGGGAGTATACTCCGCCCCTCTGTGATGGGAGGATCCCGTGAAAAACTTCGCGATCAAGGTGGAC
>JBFMHB010000071.1:0-8554 GCA_040752915.1 Acidobacteriota bacterium | reverse complement strand
GGTGCGCCGGTTGAGCCACATGCAGCCCGGTCGGGCCGATAGGGTTCCTTGTCGCGGAGGAGGGGGAGTATACTCCGCCCCTCTGTGATGGGAGGATCCCGTGAAAAACTTCGCGATCAAGGTGGACGCCCTCACGGGCGAGGAATATTACGAAGTCAGGATCCGCGGCAGCCAGCTCATCAACAACGCCTTCTTGAACAAGGCCTCGGCCTTCAGCCCGGAGGAGAGGAAGTGTCTCGCCCTCGAGGGCCACCTGCGCTCCGCCGTGCAGACCCTCGACCAGCAGGCCCAGCGGGTCATGGAGAATTACGCCCGGAAGCCCAGCGACATCGAGCGGTACATCTTTCTCCAGGGGCTCCTGGACCGGAACGAGACCCTCTTTTACAAGGTCGTGGTGGACCACCTGCAAGAAATGGTGCCCATCGTCTACACCCCGACGGTGGGCCAGGCCTGCCTCATGGCCAGCCACATCCAGCGCCGCTACCGGGGCATGTACATCACGCCCGAGAACATCGGCAGCATCGACGCCATCCTCCAGAGCGTCTCCCGCCCCGAGATCTACCTCATCGTGGTCACGGACGGAGAACGCATCCTGGGGCTGGGCGACCTCGGGTCCGACGGGATGCCCATTCCCGTGGGGAAGATCTCGCTCTACGTGGCCGCCGGAGGGCTCCACCCGGCGGGGTGTCTCCCGGTCTGCCTCGACGTGGGGACGAACAACGAGCGACTCCTCAAGGACCCCCTGTACCTCGGGTACCAGAAGCCGAGGCTCACGGGCCAGGCTTACGAGGACTTCGTGGAGCGCTTCGTCCTGGGGGTGCGGCGGAACTTTCCCAACGCGCTCCTCCAGTGGGAGGATTTCGCCAAGGACAAGGCCTTCGTCCTCCTGGACCGGTACCGCGAACGGCTCCTCTCCTTCAACGACGACATCCAGGGAACCGGCGCCGTGTCCCTCGCGGCCCTCATGACCGCCATGCGAATCAAGAAGGAGCGCATGGAGGACCAGCGGTTCCTGATCGTGGGGATGGGCCAGGCGGGCACCGGAACCGCCCGCCGGATCCGGGACGTCCTTCGGGAACGGGGGCTGTCCGACGAGGAGGTGCGGCGGCGGATTTTCGCCGTGGACGTGGACGGCCTGCTCCTCGAGGATACGCCGAACCTGGAGGAACCCCAGGTCCCCTTCGCCCAGCGCCGGAGCGCGGTGGAGGGATGGACCCTCGACTCCCCCTCCCGGATAGGCCTCATGGACGTGATCCGGAACGCGCGGCCCACGGTGATCGTGGGCGTGACGGCCAAGCGCGGGCTCTTCAGCGGGGAGGTCCTCCGGGCCATGGCTTCCTTCTCCGAACGGCCGGTGGTCCTCTCCCTCTCCAACCCCACGGCCAAGTCCGAATGCACGCCCGAGGAGGTGGCCCAGGCCACCGGAGGACGGGGCCTCATGGCCACGGGAAGCCCCTTCGACCCCTTCTCCTTCGAGGGCCGGACCTTCGAGTCGTCCCAGTGCAACAACCTCTACGTTTTCCCGGGCGTGGGCCTGGGAGCCCTGGTGGCGCAGTCCACTCGGGTCACGCAGGCCATGTTCCTGGCCGCCAGCCGGTCCATCAGCGGCATGGTTTCGCCCGCCCAGGAGGCCCGCGGCCTTCTCCTTCCGGAGATGAAGGACATCCGCGAGGTGGCCTTCCGCGTGGCCCTTTCGGTGGCCCAGGTGGCCAGCGAAGCGGGGCTCGGGCGCCGGCTGGACGAGGAGGCCCTGGCCCGGCTCATTCGAAAGGCCCAGTGGACGCCCCAGTACTATCCGTACCGGGCGGGCTAGGGGCAGAGTCCGATATTCCGAAAGCGGGAAACCGAGGAGGGGGACGGGGGGCCTCCCGACGGGGAATCTACCTCACCGGCTTCGCCGCCGCGGCGACGGCGCGCCATTCCTCGGGGGAGTTGATGTTGAGCAGGGCCGACGGGTCGCACCCCGCCCCCTCCGCGGCCTCCTCCCCCACGTAGACCGTTCCCAGGCGAGGGAGGATCTGGCTCGCCGAGGACTCCCCGCGGCTCAAGGTCTGACCAATGACCGCCGCCGCCGATTTGGGGTAACAGCCGGGGATGGGATGGACCCGGCCGCCCACCAGAGGCACCACCGGGGTTCCGGCCGATCGCCCGAGGCCCAGGAGAAGCCGGAGCCAGGGGAGGTCCAGATAGGGCGTGTCCACGGGGATGCAGAGAACCGTCGACCCGCGGGACTCCTCCAGGGCGGCGTGGATCCCGGACAGAAGCCCCAGCCCCGGGAACCGATCGGCCACGTACCGCGCTCCCACTCGGATCGGAGGAGGGGTCGGAGCCACCACGAGGACCTCGTCGCAAAGGGGAGCGAGGAGGTCCACGGCCCGCTCCAGGAGGGTCCTTCCCTCCAGGACAAGGAGGCGCTTGTCCGCGCCCATCCTCTTGGATCGTCCCCCCGCGAGGACCGCGCCCGTAACCGGATCGGGTGAATTCATGGTGAAAGTGTACAGCAATCGCCTTGCTCTTTCAAGGCAGAACGGCGATTGGGACGCTCCCACATCACGGGGGAGGGCCGGGAGGACATGGAATCCAGGAGCCCACGAGGCCAGGAAGCCACGAGCCCAGGAGACCGTGAGGCCAGGAGGCCAGGAAACCACGAGCCCAGGAGACCTTGAGGCCAGGAGGCCATGAGATCCTGCCCTGGCGGGGGAAGCCCTCCGAGCGGGGGAACCTCCCCGTTCCCCCGCACCCCCTCGCCCGCCGCCGGCTACTGCGGCAGGGCCTTGGCGGCGAGTTCCAGAACGTCCGTCGTCGGGAAGCCTTCCTTGCCCGTCTCGCCGGCGGCGTTGCTGAGCATGACGTTGCAGAAGGGGCAGGCGACGGCGATGCCCCCGGCTCCGGTGGCCGTGGCCTGCTCAAAGCGCTCGTGGTTGACGCGCTTCCCGAGCTTTTCCTCGAGCCAGAAGCGTCCCCCGCCGGCGCCGCAGCACATGGCCCGCTCCCCGTGGTGTTCCATCTCCTTGAGCCCCACCCCGGGAATGGCGCGCAGGATGGCCCGCGGAGCTTCCACCTGGCCGTTGTAACGGCCGAGGTAGCAGGGGTCGTGGAAGGTGAGGGTTTCGCGAATCTCCCCCGTCAGTTTTAGGCGGCCTTCCTTGAGGAGGGAGGCCACGAGCTCCGTGCCGTGAACGACCTCGAAGTTCCCGCCGAAGTCCTTGTACTCGTTCTTCAGCGTATTGAGGCAGTGGGGGCAGTTCGTGACGATCTTCTTGACCTTGTAGCCGTTGAGGGTCTCCACGTTGGCCTCGGCCAGCGTGGCGAAAAGGTACTCGTTTCCAAGCCGGCGGGCCGCGTCGCCCGTGCAGGTCTCCTCCTCGCCCAGCGTGGCGAAGGAGACTCCGGCGGCGTTCATCAGGCGCACCAGGGCCTGGGAGACCTTCTGGCCCGCGGCGTCGTACGCGCCCGCGCACCCCACCCAGAAGAGGTACTCCGCGTCGGTCTTCTCGGAAATGTGGGGCACGTCCAACCCTTCGGCCCACTTGGCCCGGTCGGCCTGGGGCATGTTCCAGGGGTTCCCTTGGCGCTCCATGCCCTTGAAGGCCGCCTGGGCCTCCGCCGGGAAGTTGCTCTCCTCGAGGGTGAGGTAGCGCCGCATGCCCACGAGCTTGTCCACGAAGGTGATGTGGAGGGGACAGGCCCACTCGCAGTAGCCGCAGGTCGTGCACGCCCAGATCGTGTCGGAGCTGATGGCGCCCCCGAGGTCCTTGAGGCTCCAGGGGGGCGTCTCGTCGCGCCGATTCCAGACCGATCCCTCGGGAACCGGGCCACCGATGAGAAGCCGGTCCTCGGGCACCGGTTTTTCCTGGTCCATTTGCTCGAGGGGGGTCGCGTAGAGGTAGTCCCGAAGGTCGTTCCCGTAGTTCTTGGGACGGAGGGGCTTCCCCGTGTTGGTCGTGGGGCAGACTTCGGTGCACCGGCCGCACTCCGTGCACGTGTAAAAGTCCAGCATCTGCTTCCAGGTGAAGTCCTGGATCTTGTTCACCCCGAAGTGCTCGGCTTCGAGGTCCATCTTCTTGATGTTCCGGGTGGGCTCCAAGTCGCGGAAGTAGACGTTGAAGAGGGACGTAAACACGTGGAAGTGCTTGGAGTAGGGCAGAAAATTCATGAAGGCGAAGAGGATGGCCAGGTGAAGCCACCAGTTGGCCTTGTACCACGCCGTGAGGGCGCCCTTCGCCATCCCTCCAAACAAGGAAGCGACGGCGAGACCCGCCGGGGACCAGGCCTTCCAGTCGGGGTCGTGGAGGGCGATGTAGGCCCCGTCGGCGATGAGGTCGGTCACCATGAGGCCGCCGATGAGGCTCAGGGTGGCCCAGGCGTCCCAGGAGTTTTCCAGCCGCTCGGGCCGGGCGAAGACCCTCCGCCCCATGGCCATGAGGATGCCCACCACGACCAGGACTTCGAATACGTCCTTCGTGGTCTGGTACCCGTAGCCGAAGACGCCCAGGGCCTCGGTGAGGTGGAACGAGGGGAAGAGACCCTCCACGATGAGCATGAGGGACCTCAGCCCGAGGACGCAGAAGCCCCAGAAGATGAGGAGGTGGTAGATCCCCGCGTAGGGGTCCCGGACCATCCGCTTCTGGGCGAAGGCGTGCAGGACGAGGCCCTTGAACCGCTCCCAGTGGCGGTCGAACCGGTTGTCGGGAAGGCCCTTCATCAGGGCCCCGATGCGCCTCTGGGCGGTGTTGGCGAACAGGGCCAGGGAGCCCAATACGAATGCCCAGAACAGCCCGGTCTCTACGGGATGCATGCGTCCACCTCCTCCCTCCTCGGGTCGCGCCCCCGGCGCGGCCACAAGGCAAGAATAGGGCCTGACCGGCGCCTTGTCAATGTGGTTGAATACTCATCACCGATTCGCCCCAAGGAATGGGGTTCTCTCATTTTCCATTATTTAGAATGATATTCAGCCTCACGTTTTGGAAACCCCATGGTTCCTCATCCGTGAGCGAACGCTCACGTCTCGGTAGGAGGCAGGAAGCCGACGAGGCCGTCCCGGGCGAGCTTCTTGAAGATCATCAGCGCGTGGATCTCCTGGATGGGCGAGATCCGGATGATGGACTGCACCGAACTGCTCCCGTTCACGCGACTCAGGATGTAGTTCTCCTGGGGCGTGAATTCCAATTCGTTGAGGTCCGCGAGGGCCCGCTTGAGGTACGGGAGGTGTTCGATGGAGAACTCGTCGGAGACGAGGCTGGCTTTGATTTCCTTGTAGGCCTTGGGGATCATGGCCCGGGCGAGGGAGTGGGATGGCGACAGGATGAGCACCTGCTTGAAGGTTTCGATGGCCGCCTCGAACTGGCCCGCGTTGAACTGCTTGAGCCCCTGGTTGCAAAGGGTCCGGACGGTTTCCTCCGCGCGCACTTCCGATCCCTTGGGCGGCTCGGGCGATTCCACGATGTCCACCAGGCCCATCCGGTACAGGTCGAAGAGGACGCTGCACACGGCGAAGTCGGAGGCGTGGAACATGAGGCATAGGTCTCCGATGCGCCAGGGGGACTCCAGGATCTGGACCATGCGATTGTAGACGGGGTCCTGCAGGACCTGGCGGGTCAGGTTCTCGGGCAGAATCGTGAGGACGGTCTCGTTGGAGGGGAAGATCTTGCGGATGCGCGTCCACTCGTCCGCCCTCCGCGAGCCCTCCATCAGGATGGAGGTGACTTCCATCTCGATGGCCACGTGCCCGTCCTGGGCCGGGGCGTCGTTGTAGAACTTGAAGGTCCCTTCGCCCCAAAGAAAGAGGTCGTAGATGGTCTCTTCGGCCTTGATCCTCAGAAACCGCTGGACCTCGTCCTCGGACAGGAGGCCCTCCATGACGAGGATCCGCCCGAGTTTGATTCCCGTCTCCCCCTGGCGAGAGAAGGCCCGCATGAGGTCCGCCTCGGTGATCTTCTCGTAGGAGAGGAGGAACTGGCCGAAGTACTCGCGCGGGTCGTTGCTCGCGGAGGCGACGATCTTCCCCTCCCGAAAGTAGATCTCCTTCACGATTTCGCCGCGCTGGAGGATGAGAATGCCGGTCTTGCGGCTGAGGGCCAGCCACTGCAGGAGGTCCGGGAGGGGCATGGTGGTGAAATCGCCCTGAAGTCCCATGGCCGCCATCATAGCGGGGCGCCGAAGGAAAGGGAAGGATCCGTTCGGATCCGGGCCTCTTCTCCCCGCGCCCGCTCCGAAGCGGGCGGGGGGGCGCCCCCCAGTACCGCCCCTCGGGACCCTTCGGAGGCTCCTCGCCTTCGGTTTTCTGCACGGGCAACAGAACGCCCGCGGCCCCAGGGGGCCGCGGGCTCGGGGTTGGCTCGGGGAGGAACCTCTAGGCGATGGCCGCCTTGGCCTTGGCGCACAGCGCGGAGAAGGCGCCGGGGTCGTTCACGGCGATGTCCGCGAGGGCCTTCCGGTCCAGGAGGATCCCGGCCTTCTTGAGGCCGTCCATGAACCGGCTGTAGGAGAGGTCGTTCTGGCGGCATCCCGCGTTGATGCGGACGATCCAAAGCCGGCGGTAGTCGATCTTCTTGACCCGGCGGCCGACGAAGGCGAAAGCGAGGGAGCGTTCGACCTGCTCCTTGATGGAGCGGTAGAGGCGGCTCTTCGCGCCGAAGTAGCCTTTGGCGAGCTTCTGAAGTTTCTTTCTGCGCTCCACCTTGTGGTGGCCGCGGCGTACTCTGGCCATCTTCAGCTCCTACGCGAGCAACAGGCGCTTGACCTTGCGGAGATCGGCCTCGTGGACGAGGGTCGCCGTTCCGAGCTGGTTTTTGCGCTTGCGGGTTTTCGAGGTCAGGATGTGGCGGTGGTACGCCTTGGACCTCTTCACTTTTCCGGTGCCCGTCACCTTGAAACGCTTGGCGGCGGCGCTGTGCGTCTTCATCTTGGGCATGGCTCCGATTCCTCCGGTCACTTCTTCGCGGGCATGAGCAACATGACCATGGTCCGCGCTTCCATCATGGGGGCCCGCTCGATCTTTCCCCTCTGCACCACTTCGGTGGCGATCCGCGAGAGGAGCTTCTGGGCCATTTCCGGGTGGACGATCTCCCGGCCCCGGAACCTCACGGTCACCTTCACCTTGTCGCCGTCCTCCAGGAAGGCCTCGATCTGGCGCTTCTTGACCTGGTAGTCGTGCTCCTCGATCTTGGGCCTGAGCTTGATCTCCTTGACGACGATCTGCCGCTGCTTCTTCTTGGCCTCGGCGGCCTTCTTCTTTTCGTCGTACAGGTACTTTCCGTAGTCGATGATCCGGCATACCGGCGGCTGCGCGAGGGGCGCCACCTCCACCAGATCGAGGCCCTTCGACTCCGCCAGCACCATCGCCTGCTCCGGCGTCATGATCCCGAGCTGGGCTCCATCCTCGTCCACGACTCGGATCTCCCTCACCCGGATCTGGCGGTTGAGCCTCGGTCCTTTGCTTACGGGTTCTCGAATAGCATCCTCCTCATTCCAAGTCGAGGCTTCGCGCCTTCACCTTCGCGAGGACCATGCCGACGAACTCGTCGACGGCCATGGCTCCCCGGTCCCCTCCGCTGCGGCTCCTCACCGCCACGGCGCCGGATTCCTGCTCCCTGTCCCCCGCGACGAGCATGAAGGGGATCTTCTGGAGCTGGGCCTCGCGGACCTTGTAGCCCGTTTTTTCGGGCCGCGCGTCCACGGTCACCCGGAGGCCCTCCGTCCGGAGGCGGTCGGCCACGGCTTCACAGTATGCCACATGTCGGTCCGCGATGGGAAGCAGGCGGACCTGCTCCGGGGCCAGCCAGAGGGGGAAGGCCCCCTTGAAATGCTCGATGAGGATGCCGAAGAAGCGCTCCAGGCTCCCCAAAAGGGCGCGGTGGATCATGTAGGGGCGATGGGGGCGGTTGTCGGCGCCGATGAACTCCAGATCGAAGCGCTCGGGGAGGTTGAAGTCGAACTGGACGGTGGAGAGCTGCCACGACCGGTTGAGGCAGTCCTTCACCTTCACGTCGATCTTCGGCCCGTAGAAGGCGCCTCCACCCTCGTCCATTTCGTAGCTCAGGTCCGCCGCCGCCGCGGCCTTTTTCAGGGCCTCGGTGGCCTCCTCCCACATGCGGTCCTCGCCGACGGCCTTCTCGGGCCGGGTCGCGATGTAGGCCTCGAACTCGGTGAAGCCGAAGCTCCGGAGCATGAAGAGGACGAAGCGGAGGACGCGGACCACCTCCTCCTCCATCCGCTCGGGCTGGACGAAGAGGTGCGCGTCGTCCTGGGTGAAGCCCCGGACGCGCATGAGGCCGTGGAGGACGCCCGATTTCTCGTAGCGATACACCGTGCCCAGCTCGGCCCACCTCAGGGGAAGGTCCCGGTAACTGCGGTGCCGGGACCGGTAGATCATCGTGTGGAACGGGCAGTTCATGGGCTTGGCGTAGAAGGTCTGGTTCTCCATCTCCATGGAGGGGTACATGTTCTCCTTGTAGAAATCCAGGTGGCCGCTGGTCTGCCAGAGGGCGGCCCGGCCCACGTGGGGGGAGAACACGAACTCGTAGCCGTTCTTGAGGTGCTCGTCGCGCCAGAA
>JBFMHB010000070.1 GCA_040752915.1 Acidobacteriota bacterium | reverse complement strand
GCTACCGGCGGCGGGGCTACACGCCCGAGGCCATCCGGACCTTCTGCGAGAAGATCGGCGTGTCCAAGTCGAACAGCGTGGTGGACCTCGCCATGCTGGAGGAGTGCCAGCGGGACGACCTGAACCGCCGCGCCCCGCGGCGCCTGGCCGTTCTGCGCCCCCTCCGGGTCGTCCTCGAGAACTACCCCGAGGACCTCATGGAGGAGATGGACCTCGTGAACAACCCCGAGGACCCCTCGGCGGGCACGCGCAAGGTGCCCTTCTCCCGCGTCCTCTACATCGAGCGCGACGACTTCATGGAGGACCCCCCGAAGAAGTTCTTCCGGCTGACCCCGGGGCGGGAGGTGCGCCTGCGGGGGGCCTACTTCATCACCTGCACGGGCGTGGTGAAGGACGAGGCGGGGCGGGTGGCGGAGCTGCGGTGCGCCTACGACCCCGCCACGAGGGGAGGCTCCAGCCCCGACGGGCGCTCCCCCAAGGCCACCCTCCACTGGGTGTCGGCGGCCCACGCCGCCAGGGCCGAAGTCCGCCTCTACGACCGCCTCTTCAAGAACCCCGACCCCGACGACTTCCCCGAGGGGCAGGACTACCGGGTGAATCTCAATCCCGACTCCCTGGTGACCCTCCCCGAGTGCCTCGTGGAGCCCTCCCTCGCCGCGGCCCTCCCCGGCGAGCGCTTCCAGTTCGAGCGCCTCGGCTACTTCTGCGCCGACACCGACTCGCGTCCCGGCGCCCCCGTCTTCAACCGCACCGTCACCCTCAAGGACGCCTGGGGCCGCATCCAGGCCCGCGAAAAGGCGGGGACGGGCAAGTAGGCAAGCGGCAAACGGCCAGAGACCCCCGGGCGCAGGGCGACCGCCGTCGGGACGCCGCTTTCTCCGCTTCGCTTCGAAAGCGATGCGTCATCGACCTGGAAGGGGCCTTCATCGTGAGAAGTCGTGTGTGCCCGTTCCAGCTACACCCCATACACCTTGAGCACCTCGTCGCCGTAGTGGTTGATGACCTTGACGGCGATCTTGCCGGTCTTGGGCGGGTCGAAGGGGAGGCTGGTGGTGGAGTAGAGGGCGCTCCAGGCAGCCTCGTCCACCTCGGCGCGCAGGGCACGCCTGAGCTTGTCGTAGGGCTCGTCGCCGCCGCAGAAGTAGGCGTGGCGGACGAAGAAGCTCTCGCCGTTGTAGTTGGTGTCCACGAACCAGCAGGCCACGTCGTCGGTGGAGCTCGAGCGGACGACGCCGGTGGTGGGGTCGTACACGTCCACGCCCTTGAGGTCCACGACGAGCTTGCCTTCCTTCGTCTTGCGCACGTCCAGGTCGGGCTCGCCGAAGACCATGAAGAGGTTGCCGGTGCCCGTCTTCTTGAGAAGCTCCTCCCCCATGGCCAGGTCGGGGTTCATGCGGGCCAGCAGGATGGGGAGCTTGCCGTAGTGGCGCTCTTCCTCGGCAATGGCGCCGCCCTTGGCGGGCTTCTCGTCAGGCTGGAACTCCTTGGCGCTCTCGCCCGCGTGGGCATCGAAGGCGAAGCCGCAGACCACGAGGAGGTCGAAGCCCACGCCCTTGAGGGCCTCCTTGGCCGCCTCTTTCACCTGGTCGGCGCCCACCGTGCCGTGCTCCGGGCCGATGGCGACGGCCACCCGGCGCGCTCTGCCGTCCTTGTCGGTGTACTGGCCGGCGGCCTGAATCCAGAGGCCCGCGTAAGGCTCCAGGCGGTCGAATTTAAGGCGCTCGGCCTTCCGGGTGTTCTGGACCCCCGCCTTCCTGAGGTTGTCGAGGATCATGGGGACGAACTGGGGCCGCCCTGCGCCCCCCTCGGCCTCTGCCTCAGCTCCGGGACGCTCCTCCCCGGGGGCGAGGACGCGGTGGGGAGAGAGGCTCTCGACGGTAAAGGGCCCCGAGACGCGGACGCGCTTGGTGTCCTCGTAGGGCTGGTCCACGAGCGTCTCGGTGTCGGCGTGGCGGGCGATGGATGCGTCCATCTCCTTCTGGCGCTCGCGCCTCCGCTTCCACCACTGTTCGTGGACCTTCCTGGCCTTCTCAGGCCACGTCTTTTCGGCCTCCCGCGGCACCTCCCACTCCTCCCAACGTTTCTTGAGGAGCTGGTTCAGCTCGGCGCGCAGGGGTTCGAGCAGAACCTGGAATCTCTCATGGATGACATCGATCTCTTCGTTGTTGGCGATGGATTTGAGCGTGACGTGGGGGACTCGCTTGCAGACGAACCCCTTCTTGATGTCGCCGTTCGTCTTGATATCGGGCGGAACGTGGCCCGCGACCTCGGCCTCCTTGCGCAGACCCTCCGGCGAGTCGGCCAGGAGGTAATAGGGATAGCGCGCCGCCATGAGGCGCGTGCGGGCCAGCGCCAGGGCCACGCGGGAGGTGTCCACCGTAATCCAGCGCCGCCCCCACTGCTCAGCCACATAGGCGGTTGTTCCAGAGCCGCAGGTGGGGTCGAGGACCAGGTCGCCTGGGTCGGTGGTCATAAGGAGGCAACGGGCAATTACTTTAGGGCTGGTTTGAACTACGTATGTCTTCTCTTCCAGGAAACTTCCCACGACTGTATCGCTCCAAACGTTCGTAAACTCGGTCCATGGAAAGTCGGAGAGCATCCTTCTGTACCGCAATGACTTGCGTGCAGCGAATAACCTGCCTGCTCTATCAATTCTCAATAGTCCCTCGAGGCTGGTCTTCCAGTGCCGGTTTATTCCTGGGTGATACTTTTTCCTTTGAAATAAATACTCAAATGTGGAAGCTCCTCCTCCTGCCGAGGCAAGATCGCGCGATTGAAACTGCGGGTCGTCTTCTTTTCCCTCGTCGCCTTCATCATTTTGAGCATTGCCTTCGGGAAGCCAACTGAAAAACAGCTTTCGTATCTTTACGCGTTCCTTCTGCATTGCATACCAAAGCAGATAGTCAGTGATAGTCGGGATGGTCTCGCTTGTTGAATAGCTCGTCTTTTGGAAGGTTACAGTGGCGACGAAATTCTCGCTTCCAAACACCTCATCCATTACGCTCCGCACAAGGTGGACATTCTCGTCCCCGATCTGCACGAAGATGCTCCCGCTCTCGGTGAGGAGATCGCGGGCTACGGTGAAACGGTCGCGCAGGTAGCTCAGGTAGGAGTGGATGCCCAGGGCCCAGGTGTCGCGGAAGGCCTTGACCTGTTCGGGCTGGCGGGTGGCGTCCTCCACCTTCCCGTCCTTCACGTCGCGCTTGCGCGTGGAGACCTGCCAGTTGGAGCCGAACTTGATGCCGTAGGGCGGGTCCAGGTAGATCATCTGGACCTTCCCCTTGAGACGCTCCTTCTCGGCGAGCGACGTCATGACGAGGAGCGAATCGCCCAGGATCATGCGGTTCGTCCAGTTCTGCTCGTGGTGGTAGAAGTCCACGAGGTCTTCGAAGGCGATGCCGTTGAAGTCCGAGAAGAGCGAAGCGAGGCCCGGCGTATTTTTCTTGGCCTCGGCGCGCACCTGCTCTACGATGGCCTGGGGCTGGATCTTCTCCTGGATGTAGACGGGCACGACGGGGACCTCCAGGTCCTTCCGGTCCTGCTCGTCCTTGCCCTTCCAGACGAGCTGGGGGTCGAGCGAAGGGTCGCGCGGGTAGAGCATGGTCTTCGGGGCGGTCTCGTCCGCCGTTACAAAGTCCCGCAGCTCCTGCGTCGGGATGTTCACCCGCTTGTCCCTGTGCTTCACGCTCGACACCGGAACGGATCCGCTGGCGGATTTCCTAGCCATTGTTCTTCCTCTCCTTGCGGGGCGCCTTCTTCACGGCGAGCTGGGCGGCGGCCTGCTCAAGCTGCCGAAGCCCCTCTGCTTCAGCCGCTTCGCGCCGCCTCCGGGCGAACCGCTCGTATTCGGCCTGGGCCTTCCGGTCCGCCTCCTCCCGGGAAACGGAGCCCGCGCTGGGAAGGACCGGACGCTCGTTGAAGGCGAGGAAGGCATCCAGCCGCTCCCGCCAGTCCTTCAGGAAGACCTGCTTGCGCCTCTTGGCTTGGTCCTCCGCGAAGTCGAGGAACATGGTCACGATGCGGTTCAGCTCGGTGATTTCCTCCCCGCGGAGGTAGTTCTTGGCCACCGTCACGTCCCCTTTGCGGACCACGGCGCCCCTCCACGTCGTGAGTCCCATGTTGGGAAGGCTCGCCCGGGCGCGGCCGGCGATGAGTTCCGGGGCGGTCTTCCCCGTCACGGCGAAGTGGAGCTTGTTCTGGGCGGTCTGGAAGAAGTGGGCGGTCTCCGCGTCGCTGGGGTCGTAGTCCGCCGCCAGGGCGAAAATCTCGCGCAGGCGAAGGTACATCCGGCGTTCGCTGGCGCGGATGTCGCGGATTCGCTCGAGCATTTCGTCAAAGTAGTCGGGCACGCCGGGCCCCGGCGGGTTTTTCAGCCGCTCGTCGTCCAAAACAAAGCCCTTGAGGAGGTACTCCTTCAGGCGCGCCGTCGCCCATTGGCGGAAGGCCGTGCCGCGCTGTGACCGGACGCGGTAGCCGACGGCGAGGATCATTTCGAGGCTGTAGTGCTTTACCGGGCGTTCGACCTGGCGCAGACCCTCAGAACGAACTATTGAGTAATCCTTAATAGTTCCCTCAGCCGGCAGTTCTCCTTCCCCGAGGATGTTCTTGATGTGGAGGTTGATGTTGGGCACGGTGGTTTGAAACAGCTCCGCCATCAGGGCCTGCGTCAGCCAGATGTTCTCGTCGGCGAACCGGCACTCGATCCGGGTTCGACCGTCCTCGGTCCGGTAGAGGACGATTTCGCCTGGATGCTTCATCTCGCGGGAAATCTCTTTTCCCATCGTGGATATCTCTCCCTCTTGACCCTAGGCGCCCAGGCCTGGGGTGACTTGCGGCGCACCCGATGCGGCCATTGCCGGCATCTCCTCCCAGGTGCGCCCTTCCAGGAGCCTTCCGGCTCGCTTTTTCTGCACACCGCCCCACTGCTTGAAGAAGAAGGCGACCCGTTGCCCAACGCATTGGTCGCGGACCTCCGTCACCCATTCTTCCCTCATCGGCCTGGCTCCAGGTCCCGACTCGCCCCCGGCGATGACCCAGTGGATGGCGTCGAGGGGTAGATCCGACAGGGGGCCGAGAAGCGGCTCGCAGGAAAGGAACTTGATGTGCGCCCCCGTCTTACTCAGGTCGTGGATGCGGTTGTAGTACGTCTCGGTCTCCACGCTCACACCCATCCAGATGTTGGGGGCCCAGGGCAGGCGCGGGCTCAGCTCCGCGAGCCGTTCCGAGCGCTTTGTCAGGACCTGGAAGCAGTGCCAGTGGGCGCGATTCATCACATCGAAGACCTGCTGGATGAAGGCTTCGGGCACGTCTTTGTGGAAGAGGTCGCTCATGGAGTTCACGAAGATGGTCTGCGGCTTCTTCCATTTCAATGGCAGTTCAAGCACGTGCCCATGGAGCGACACCTCAAACCCCTTCGCGTAGTTGGCCTGCCCCATGGCTTGCAAGCGCAGCGCCATGCGCTCCGCGTAGCAGTGCTTGCAGCCTGGACTGATCTTCGAACAACCCGTCACCGGGTTCCAGGTGGATTCGGTCCATTCGATGGAGGAGTGGGTGGCCATCAGCCGGCCCCTCTATTTCGGTACTTTTCGAAGATTTCGCTGACAATCTTGCCCCCCGTGGAGTTGGGAGAAGCAAAGAAGAGGTAATAAATGACCGCCCCATTGCTGTTTCGCATGGGCATAGGGCTGGGGACGTAAGCGAACCCGGCCTCAACATTTAGGCGGGCCCGATAAGCCTCTGCGACGGCGTCGTTATCCTGCTTGAGCTCTTCGAAACCGAAGAGGTGTGGCTGCTTTCGGTAGAGGGACTCTCTCCATGAGTTGTCGCCCCAGAACCGGTCCATCCGGGCCTGCTGCTCAGGACTCACCCTTTCAGGATTCTTCCAGAGCACGTTCATGTTTGCATCCATGATCATGAAGTTCAGGAAAATTTCGACCGATTGCATCTGTCCGATTTTCTTGACGATCTCCCAGCTTGGGTTGAGATCGTAAGGGTCAAGGACGCATAGAGCGCGATGAAAATCCCCATACCTGCACCGGGGGAGGATGTGCTCAAAGAGCGCCGTATGGCAGTCCGCCTCATACACATGAGCCCTTGGCTCATCCTTGGCAAGCTGCCGGAGACTCTTGGCCTTATCACCGTCGAGGTCTATAAAATGGTATTCGTGGAATGGCGGCTGAACTTCGAGCGCGTTGAGAGGGCTCCCCGGGATAAAGTTACCCGTGCGTTTGGAAATGTGGGTTCCCGAACCTGCGAACGCGTCAATGTACAGGTAGCGCTTGATTAAAGGCTGATTGCTCATGATGTTCGAATAGGCGGAAGCATACTTTTTCACGATTTCGAGCTTGATTTCGGACCAGTATCCAACCCTGTCATGATTGGCCGGGCTCATCGTTCATCCCCAGCAGCCAAGAAAGTGCGGATTGCGTTCTTCGCATCCCACGGGTCCTTGATCTCGATGAAGGCCCAGCGGCCGAAACCGCCGTGGTTGTTGATGGCCGGGACCCACAGCGCGCGTGCCGTGCCGACCTTGGCCTCCTTGTCGCGTTCCTTCTCGCCCGTGACTTCAATGATGAGATTCAAGAGATCGCCGTCTCCGTGTCCGTCCCGGACTCGCGCAATGAAGTCGGGCAGGTAATTGTGCTCTTCGCCGTTCAGCGTGTAGGGGATTGTAAACCCAAGGTTTTGGTTCTTCACGTAGCAGACGACCTCGTCCATCTCCTCGAGGGTCTGCGCCAGCTTCTGCTCCCACGACTTCGTGTCGGCGACGACGTGCGAGACGTGGCACCTGTCGGGCCGCGTCGCATACGTCGGCCGTGTCGTGTCGAAGTCCACGTGTCGCGTGGACCCGACCGTCTCGTAGGGCTCCAGGATCGGCTGGAGGCGCTTCTCGCCGGCTTCACCCGCCACGATGGAACGGTAGATTCGCTCCGCCGCGGCATCGGCATTTTCCACGAGGAGGAGAAGCTGGGGAAAGGTGTCGTCCTTGCACCGAAGGCACTCCTGGAGCCACCTCCGGGTGATGCCGAGAATTTGGGGGAAGAGCCAGGCTTTCACGTTGCCCGAGTCATCCCGGCAATTGCGCTCCAGCACCCGCTTGGCGAGGAGAAACTCCACTTCCCTGGGTCGCCGGTTTTTCAGGTCTTCGAGGGTATGGATACTGGTCTCGCCGATGATGGGCGCGTTCTCGGTCTTCGTGGGCACGTGTTCGGTGGAGAGCGTCAGATGGCTATCAGAGGAAAAGGTAGCCGTGATTCTCTCGGACGGAAGGTCATAGCGGTAGCCGGTAACCCTGGGGAAGGTGATCTCGCAGGCGGAGCGGTCTTCCAGCGCCCGGACGCGGGTGGGCGCGGGTCCCGGCTTGGGGTCTACGGGCGTCCCCGAGCAGGGGATGAAGGAAAAGGGGACGCCGTACACCTCGGCGTACTCCACGGGAAAGCCGTCGAAGGAGACCGTCTGGCCGTCCACGGTGAGGGTGCGCGCCTCGGTGCAGTGGCTCATTCGCCGTAGCCCGCGCCCCACCACCTGCTCGCAGAGGAGCTGGGTGCCAAAGGCGCGAACTCCCAGAATGTGAGTTACCGTGTTGGCGTCCCATCCTTCCGTGAGCATGGAGACCGAGACCACGCACTTGACCTGCTCGCCCAGCTTGCCGGGCTTGCCCACGGTATTCATGACCTCGCGGAGAAGGTCCTCATCGGTGAGGGATTCGGCGTCGCGCCCAGGGAAACGGCGGCGGTAGTCGTCCTTGAATTCTTCGATCTCACGAGAGGCGATCTTCTTGAACTCGTCACTCATCGCCTCGCCCGACTCGAGCTGTTCGCTGTCCACCAGGATGGTGTTGGGACGGGCGAGCCAGGTTTCTCCTTGAACGTTGCTGAAGAGTGCAAGTTGGCCGGGGACCAAAACCGTCGTGCCGTCGGGGAGGGGTTTCTCCCATCCGGCGATGTAATCGAAGACGAGTTTCGAGACGTTGGTGTTGTTGCACACCACGATGAACACAGGCGGCGTCAGGCCCCGTGCGCGGGCGTCCTCATTCCTTTCCCAATGATCGTAGTACTTTCGATAGTTGTCGTAGAGGCTTTGGAGGGCCCCTTCCAGCTCGGCGGGGAGGCGGGGCTCGCCCGTCACGGCTTGGGTACCACGGCCCTTCTTGGGCAGGTGCTCGCGGATGCGCGGCCAGAGGTCTCGGTAAGTAGGCTGTTCCGAGGTCATGGAGTTGTCGGCAACGGGAACGCGGGGAACCTTGACGATGCCGGATTCGATCGCATCAATGAGGGAGAAGTCCGAAAGGACCCACGGAAACAGTGTGCCTTCGGAGTAGCCGGACCCCCTCAGGAAAAATGGGGTTGCCGAAAGGTCGTAGATCGCACGGATACCCAGCTTGGCCTTGACTGCTTCCAGTCCGGAGATCCAGATCCGGGCCTCTTCCTCCCGCCTCTGCGCCTCTTTCCTTTCGTCGCCCGAGAGCCTAACCTCGTCGCCGTCCGGCTTGCGCCGGTAGCAGTGGTGGGCTTCGTCGTTCAAGACGACAATGTTCTTCTTGTTCCCGAGTTCCCTGCACACCCGTCGGACCATCTGGTCGGGGGACTCGGTAAAGGGGCTGCTCTCGCCCTGGCCCAGGATGCTCTTGGTGACTTTCCCTGCGGATGCTGTTTCTCGCGGCTTGAATGCGTGAAAGTTGGTGACCACGATCCGGGCCCGCCCCAAGTCCTCCAACAGGAACTGGGGGACGATATCTCTGGTTCGGTACTCATTGTTCGGATCGCTGGGCATCAGGACGCGGAGCCTGTCCTTGATGGTGATGCCTGGGGTCACCACAAGGAAGCTGTCCGAGTACCTGGCATCCTGAGGATTGGCCAGCTTGTTGAGCGTGTGCCAGGCGATGAGCATTCCCATTACGCTGGTTTTACCGCTTCCCGTCGCCATCTTGAAGGCGATGCGGTAGAGATCCGGGTTCGCGTCGCGGTTACTTTCTTCGAGTCTGTTTTCGATCCACGCGTCTCCGTTCTTGCGGGCCACCTCAGTGACGTAGATGATCGTTTCCAGGGCCTCGATTTGGCAGAAGAAGAACTTCTTTGCTCGCGCGGGACTCGTCCAGTGGTTCAGGAGCATTTGGGTCGTCTTGGTAACACCGAACCGTCCCTTCTTGCGCCACAGGCCCACGCGTTCCCGGACCTGGTTGATGAAGACGTTCTCCTCGATACGGTCCTCGGTCCACTCGGTTTCGAAGGCGAGTTGGCGACCCTTGCTGCGGGGCTTGGCGATGGGGATAAAGTAGGAACTCGTTCGCCGTCTGCCCACGATTTCGTTGGTGATGCCCTCGTCGGAGAACTTGAAGTGGCGGGTGGGCTCCTCGAAAGGGGAGTTGATGACCGGGTTCTCGATGACCACCTGCTTCACTTTTTCCTCCCGAACCCGGGGTTCTAGCGTTGGAACAAGTCTTCAGAACCCAAAGAGTTGGCGATGCCCTCGCGTGTGCCTTGCCCATCCGCCCCTGGAAAACGCCGCTACCCTCCAGGAATCGTACTACGGGCATGAGGACCGGGCCAGTCCAGGTCGCCCCTTCAACGTCCCAAGGTAGGCCGCCAGAGTGCACGCAGCGTTCAGTGAGGGGGGGAACCAGGAAGAAGGTCCCCTGGAAACCCTCTTAGGGGCCAGCCGCGGGCTGGGACGGGAGCAGCGTTCTACGGGCTACTCTCGGGGCTTCGGCGCTCTGCCCCCACCACCGCTGCCGCCTTCCTCCGAGAACGCTGTATCCATTTCCTTGACCCCGGGTGGACAACATCCTAGATTCTGGAAAAGAACCCGGGGCGAATCCCTGGGCAACGAAGCGGCGCCTCTCGGGGTCGGGGCGAGGAGGTCAGCCGTGGCGAGCGGGCGGGATCCCGGTTCCCAGGAGGACCGGATCGAACCCGGGGTGGAGCCTTTCCGGCCGATGGCGGAGGCCTATTCGGGGAGGAGCCCGGGGCTGAGGCGCGGCGCGTACCTCAACATCTTCGGGGCCGTCAACTTCCTCGCCATGGCGGTCTTCGGCCTCTACCACCTCTTCGGGCCCGAATGGGAGGCCCAGCCCGTCCTGGGCGTCATCGAGCTGGCCTTCGGCGCCATGACGGCGGCCCTGCTCCTGTACCTCCGCCTCACGAAAAACCTCCGCATCGCCGTGAACCTGGGCCTTATGCTGACGCTGTCCCTGCTGGCGGTCCTGCTCTTCTCGGGCGGGGTGGCCGGGACGGGCCTCTTCTGGTGGTTCTGCATGCCCGCGGCGGCGTTCTACCTCAAGGGAAGCCGGATGGGATGGGCCTGGGTGGGGGCGAGCATGGTCCTGCTGGTCGCGGCTTTCGCCGCCTCGGAGGCGGGCCTGACCTGGTTCCCGTACCCGACTCCCGTGCTTCGCCAGGCCCTCGCGAGCTATGTCGTGGTGTCCCTCCTCATCTACGCCTTCGAGGTCTTGCGGGGCGGCTACGAGCAGATCCTCCTGCGGAAGGGCCAGGAGATTTCGGCGGGGGCCCGGCGGCTGGCGGAGGAGGCCGAGGCCCGGCGGATGGCCCTTCTGGACCTGGAGCGGGCGAGGGAGGAGGCGGAGCGCGCCAACCGGGCCAAGTCCGAGTTCCTGTCCCGGATGAGCCACGAACTGCGCACGCCGCTCAACTCCATTCTGGGCTTTTCGGAACTGCTCCTGACGGACAAGAGGGAGCCGCCCACGGGGGCCCAGCGGGAGGCGCTGGAGACGATCCGGGGCTCGGGCCGGCACCTCCTCGGCCTCATCACCGAGATCCTGGACCTGGCGCGCGTGGAATCGGGGCGCCTGGAAACGGCCCGGGAACCTCTGGACCCCGCGCCCGTCCTGGCCGAGTGCATGAGGGCCCTGGAACCCGCCGCGAGGGAGCGGGCGGTGAGCCTCCTGGAGCCGCCCCGGGAGGAGGCACCGCCCTGGGTCCTGGGGGACCGGGGGCGCGTCCGGCAGATCCTCCTGAACCTCCTTTCCAACGCCGTGAAGTACAACCGGGAGGCGGGGCAGGTGCGGGTGAGCCTCGGGAGGGAAGGGGACCGGGTGGCCCTTTCGGTGGCGGACACGGGGGCCGGGATGAGCGCCGAAGAGGTCCAGAGGGTCTTCGAGCCCTTCGAGCGCCTGAGCGCGGACCGCCAGGGGATTCCAGGAACCGGCATCGGCCTCTCCCTGTCCCGGCGCCTGGCCCGACTCATGGGCGGGGACATCCGAGTGGAAAGCACGCCGGGGGTGGGCAGCCGCTTCACCCTGCTCCTGCCGGCGGCCCCCCGGAATGACTCCGGGGGGGCGGGGGACGCGGGAGAGCCCGCATCGGCCCCCTCCGAGGCGGGGCCCGAGCGCACCGTGCGGACGGTGCTCTACGTGGAGGACGATCCCGCCAACCTGGCCCTGGTCCGCCGGGTGCTGGAGCGCAGGCCCGGCCTCCGGCTCGCGGCGGCGGGCTCGGTGCGTGAGGGAATGGCCGCCCTGAAACGGGAGCGGCCCTCCCTCCTCCTCCTCGACCTGCACCTGCCCGACGGCAACGGCCTCGAGATCCTGGACGCTCTGGACGGCGGGGGGGACCTGGGGCCCTCTCCGCCCGTCGTGGTGGTGAGCGCCAGCGCCATGCCGGACGAAGTGGCCCGCGTCCTTCAGCGGGGCGTCTCGGCCTACCTCACCAAGCCCCTGGACATCGGACGCTTCCTCGATGCCGTCGACGCGGCCCTCGGGGGGGAGCCGCCGGGAACGAAAGGAGAGGGCTCACCATGATTTCCGAGGAGCGGCTGAGGAGCGCCAGGATCCTGATCGTGGACGACGAGGAGCCCAACGTCCGGCTGCTGGAGAAGATCCTGGCCGCGGAGGGCTACTCCCAGACCCTCTCCATCACCGACTCGCGGGAGGCCGTGGCTCTTCACGGGGCCTTCCGGCCCGATGTGCTCCTGTTGGACCTGCACATGCCTCCCCCCGACGGGTTCTCGATCCTGGACGAGCTGAAGCGAAACCGGAACGGCGGGTACGTCGGCATCCTGGTCCTCACCGCCGACATCACCCGCCAGACCCGGATCCGGGCCCTGGCCTCCGGCGCCCACGACTTCCTGACGAAACCCTTCGACCAGCTGGAGGTCCTCTCACGGCTCCGGATCCTTCTGGAGACGCGGTTTCTGTACCGGGACCTGGAGGACCAGAACCGACTTCTCGAAGAGAAGGTCAGGGAGCGCACGGAGGAGCTGAGGCAGAACCGCCTGGAGATCATCCAGCGCCTGAGCCGGGCCGTGGAGTTCCGGGACGAGGGGACGGGACTCCACATCCTGCGCATCAGCCAGTTCTCCGGCGCCCTGGCCAGGGCGTTGGGGCTTTCCCGCGACCACGCGGAGCTGATCCTTTCGGCGAGCCCCATGCACGACATCGGGAAGATCGCGATCCCCGACCGGATCCTCCTGAAGGAAGGTCCCCTCACGGAGTCCGAGTGGGAGGTCATGCGGCGCCACACCCGCATCGGCTACGACCTTCTCTCGGGCCACGACTCGGCCATCATGCGCGCGGCCGCGGAGATCGCCCTGACCCACCACGAGCGGTGGGACGGCGCGGGGTACCCGCAGGGGCTGAGGGGGGAGGCCATCCCCGTGGAGGGACGCATCGTCGCCCTCTGCGACGTCTTCGACGCCCTGCTCTCCAGGCGGCCCTACAAGGAGCCCTGGCGGATGGAGGCGGCGGTGGAGGAAATCCGGAGGCTCTCGGGCGAAGCCTTCGATCCCGAGATGGTGAGGGCCTTCGAAAAGTCCCTTCCCGAGATGCGCTCCATCATCGCGAAGATCTCCGAGCGGCTCGCCGAGAGTCTCTGAGGGAAGCGAAGAGGGCCTCGCGGCGCGTCCGGCCCGGCCGAGAGCCGGTCCGAAACGGATGGGCCGGAGATACCGGTCCTCCCACACGGGCAGGGGAGGACGGGATCGCGCCATCTTGCGCGGCGGGCCCCGCCGGCCTCATCCTGCCTCCCTTGGGAGGTATACCCCATGGCCCTCCGGCGTCTGCTTCCGGCCCTTGCGACCTTCCTTCTCAACCTCTCGGTTCTCTCCGCCTTCGGGCAGGCCGGCGCGCCCCTGCGCGTGGCGGTCTTCAACGGAAACGGGGCCTCGCCCTCCTGCGTCCGCATGGCCGTGGAGGCCTGCCGCATCGATCCGACCCTCACGGTGCGGGAGATCTCCGCCGCCGAAATCGTGTCGGGAGGGCTGAGGGAGGTGGACGTGGTCGTCTTTCCGGGTGGGGGCGGAGGGCGCCAGCGAACCGATCTGGGGGACGCGGGCGTCGAGGAGGTGCGGCGCTTCGTCCTCGAGGAAGGGCGGGGCGCCGTGGGCCTCTGCGCCGGAGCCTACCTGCTCTCGGACACGCCCGGGTACGCCTGCCTGAGGCTCTTTCCCGCCCGCGCGGTGGACCGGGAGCACGACGAGCGGGGCCACGGCCTCATCGCCTTCGACCCCACTCCGGCGGGCCTGGACTTCCTCCCCGAACTGCGGGGCTGGGGAACGTGCCATATGGTCTATTACGAGGGTCCCCTCCTGGAACCCTCGGAGGGTGCGATCCCCCGGTACGAGGTCCTGGCCTCCATGAAGAGCGACGTGCACCTGGAGAACGACGCCCCGGCGGGCATGACGCCGGGCCGGCCCCTCCTCCTCACGGCCGAATCGGGCCGGGGCCGGGTCTTCCTGTCGGTGGGCCACCCGGAGGCCACGCCGGGCCTGAGGTGGATCGTCCCCCGCGCCGTGCGCTGGGCGGCGCGCCGGAGACCGGCGCCCTACGCCCCGACCGTCGTTCGGCCCGGACTCGTCGGCGGGGAGATCCTGTTCGACGCGGCGCGGCGCGCCTCCGAATCCGCCTGCCAACAGGCCCTCATGTACGGGTCCGCGGGCGAGCGGGCCGAGGCCGTGCGGAACCTCGCGGCCATGCGCAGCTGGGACGGCCCCCTCTGGATCCGTGGCCTCCTGCGCGACGCCGACCCCGAGGTGCGCCTGAGCGCGGCCCGCACCCTTCTGGACCTCGAATGGACGGCGGCGGAGCCGGACCTGAAGGCCGCGGCCACCTCCGAGAAGGACGCGGAGACGAAGGCCGCCCTTATGGATTGCCTGGAGCGCCTGAGAGCCCTCGCTCCCGCGGCGATCGGGAAGGGGG
>JBFMHB010000069.1 GCA_040752915.1 Acidobacteriota bacterium | reverse complement strand
TGTACACCTTGAACTTCTACGACAACCTGAACCGTGCCCAGCTGTGCGTGGACTCGGTGACGGGCCACTACGTGTGGACGAACTTCATGCCCTGGGCCGGCGTTTACGAGGGCCAGGGGGTTTCGGCGAACGGCGGGACGGCCTTCTGGACGCTTCCCGAAGACCCGACGTACATCTACGCGACGTACGACAGCCGGCGCAAGCGCGCCCGGGCCTACCTGACGAATCAGACGGACGGGGTCTACTCGGCCATCGTGGACTCGAACACGACCAACAACCCCGCCTGCGGCGGAGGTGTTCCGGAGTAGGCTGGAGCGATTTCTGTGCGATTCCATCGGGCGGGGCTTCGGCTCCGCCCGTTCCGCGTTTCGGGGAATAGCGGCCGGGAGCGGAAGGTTCATGGGACAGGCGCCACGCACAAGGTGGTTGAGGCCAGAGAGGGAGCCAGGTTGAAGCGGATTCGCGGCATGCAATGGGTATGGGCGGCGGCGCTGGGAATCTGTCTGACCGCCTCGGGTTCGGAGCGGCCTCCGGTGAGGCTCAATGGGGGAGATCTCCATCCCCTCGACTCCTACGGAGCGAGGGGGGAGGCGGCGAACTTGCCCGGGGGGCCCTGCGTTCTCGTGGTTCAAGCGCCGGGTCCCATCACTCCTCGGTGGAGGCGGGGACTGGACCGCGCCGGGCTTCGGGTCCTCGCCTATCTGCCGGAGAACGCTTACATTGTGTATGGGGACGGGCCGAAGGCCCTGGCGCGGCTCCGGAGATCGGGCTCGCCGGGGGCGGCGCTGGCGGTGCTACCCCCCGCGCTGAAGATCCAGCCCGGGGCCATCTCCGCCGCCGAGGGCCGGCGGGGGAGAGAGGCTTCCGGCGGGCCGGCCCTCCACGCGGTTCAGATGGCCCTGGATCCTCAGGCCAACGCGGAGACCCTCGTCCACCTCGGGGCCCTCGGGGCGGGCGAACCGGTCCAGGACTACGTCCTTCTCGGCTACCGAAACGTGGTTCTCCCGCTTCCCCCCGAGGCCGTCGAGGCCGCGGCGGGCCGCCCCGATGTGGTCTCCGTAGGCCGTTACGCCGTGCCGGAGCTCCACGACGAGCGCCAGGCTCAGATCTTGGCGGGGCAGATTGTGGATGGTTCTCCGGCCGGTCCAGGATACCTGGATTGGCTTCTGGCCCGGGGGTTCTCCCAGGCGTCCTTCGCCGCCTCGGGATTTGCGGTAGACGTCTCGGACAGCGGGGTGGACAACGGGACCCTCCTGCCCAATCACTTCGCCCTCTACGAATCGGGTCTCCGGCCCGGAGCCAGCCGGATGGCCTACGCGCGGCTCGTGGGGACCCCCCACGGCGGAAGCACCCTCGCGGGCTGCGACGGGCACGGGACCCTCAACGCCCACATCGTGGCGGGGTATTCGACGGAGGGGGCCTTTCCCCACGCGGATCCGGAAGGGTACCGCTACGGCCTGGGGATCTGCCCCTTCGTCCGGATCGGCTCGTCGGTGATCTTCGATCCGGCGTCCTTCACCCACCCGAACTACGCGGAGCTTCTGTCTCGCGCCTATGCGGACGGAGCGAGGATCAGCAGCAACAGCTGGGGCTCCCCGGCGGAGGGGGCCTACACCCTGGATGCGCAGGCCTACGACGCGCTGGTCCGGGACGCCCAACCCGACGGATCGCCCCGACCCGCCGCCGGGAACCAGGAGATGGTGGTGGTCTTCTCGGCCGGCAACCTGGGTCCCGCGCCCAGCACCGTGGGCGCTCCCGGGACGGCCAAGAACGTGATCACCGTGGGAGCCTCGGAAAACGTGAGGTCCTTCGGGGGAAACGACCAGTGCGGCGTGGGAGACGGGGCGGCGGACAACGCCGGGGACGTGGCGCCCTTTTCGAGCCGCGGCCCCTGCGACGACGGGAGGTCCAAACCGGACCTGGTGGCGCCCGGCACCCACGTCACGGGGGGAGTGGTCCAGACCGCGTCTCCCCCCGCTCTCGGTCAGGCGGACCCCTGCTTCAATGCCGCGGGCGTCTGCGCGGGCCCCTTCTTCGAGAACTTCTGGCCCCTGGGCCAGCAGTGGACCACGGCTTCCTCGGGCACCAGCCACGCGGCGCCCGCGGTGGCCGGGGCGGCGGCTCTGCTCCGCCAGCGCTTCCTCGACGGGGGGATGGAGCCCCCCAGCCCCGCCATGACCAAGGCCCTTCTCGTCAACGCGGCCCGGCGGCTCGGGGGGACGGGGGCGGGCGCGGGCCTCCCCTCCAATTCCCAGGGATGGGGTCTGCCGGACCTCGGAAAGGCCTTCGAGGATGCCCCGCGCCTTCTGAGGGACCAGGTCCCCGAGGACCTCTTCACCTCTCCCGGCCAGGAAAGGGTCTTCGTGGTCCGGCCCTCGGACCCCGGTCAGGCCCTCCGCATCACCCTCGCCTGGACCGACGCGCCGGGGAGCACCGTCGGCCCGGCCTACGCCAACGATCTGGACCTCCAGGTGACGGCGGGCGGACGGCTCTACTTCGGCAACGTGTTCCTCGGGGAGGTCTCCCAGACCGGCGGATCTCCCGATCGGCGCAACAACGTGGAGGAGGTCGTCCTGCCGGCCGGAACGGAGGGGCCCGTGGCGATTCGCGTCCGGGCGGCCAACCTTCCCGCCGACGGAGTCCCCAACTTCGGGGGGGCCACGGACCAGGACTTCGCCCTCGTCGTCTCCAACGCCGTATCCGTCTCCTCCGCGGTGTTCCTCGCCGAGTCCGCCTCCCTCGAGGACGAGTCCTGCAAGCCCGGAAACGGGAGCCTCGATCCCGGCGAAAGCGCGACGGTCCGCTTCATCCTGCGGAACGTAGGAAACCTGGCCGCCGATGACCTCTCGGCCGAACTCCTGGCCGGACAAGGCGTGCTGGAACCCGGCGATCCCGGATCCTTCGGTCCCGTGCCGCCCGGAGGGCCCTCGGCCTCTGCGCCGTTCAGCCTCCTCGTGGATCCGGATCTCGCGTGCGGCCAGACCGTCACGGCGGTCCTCGCCCTCTCCGACGGGTCTTCCTCCCTGGGGGAGGTTTCCTTCGACTTGCCCACGGGGGACGGGAGCGCGGTGTGCTGCGTGCCCCTCACCTGCTCGGCCTCGGCCATGCCGCATTCGGGTCAAGCCCCGCTGAGCGTTTCCTTCGAAGGCGACGCCTTCGGCGGGACGGGCGGAGCGATCTCCTGGCTGTGGGATTTCGGGGACGGAACGCCGCCGTCCGAGGAGCAGGATCCCGTCCACGTGTACGCGGTCCAGGGGCAGTTCACGTGGAGGGCGACCGTCACCGACGGCCTCAACGTCTGCGAACAGACCGGCGTGGTATCGGCTTACCGGCTCGCCCTGCGCGACGACCGGAACCGATCCCAGCTCTGCGTGAACAGCGCCACCGGGGAGTACGTCTTCACCCTCCTATCGGGCGCCGGCGCGGGACGGTCCTTCTCGGGGACCGGCGTGGTGGCCAACGGCGGGACCCAGTTCTGGACGGTGGCGGGAGATCCGAATTCCATCACGGCCATCCTGGACCTGCGCACCTTTCGGGCTCGCGCCTATTTCTCGAACTCGGTGCAAGGCGTATACTCAGCGCTTGTGGATTCCGACATCGGCAACAACCCCCCGCCCTGTTCGTGGTAATCGGCCGCGAAGGAAGAGGGTGGAACAGGAGGGAACGAGAATGAGGAAGAACTGGGGAAGGTCCGTGGGTCTGGCCGCGGCGGTGATGGCGTTGGGCATGGCGGCGTTCGCCGCGACGGACGGCCGGATCGAGGCATCGAGCCTGTCGGTCCCGTCCGCCGAAGTGCCGGTTGCCGAGGGCGCGCAGGTGGTCACCGCCCCGGTGGGCACGGTTTTCGTGGCGGCCACGTGGGGCGACAACCGGGTCCACTTTCTGGATGCGGCCATGGCCGATCTGGGGAGTTTCGCCCTGGGGTCGTCCAACCCCAACGGCATCGCCACCGACGGAGCGACGATCTACGTGGGGCACTTCTCGCTTCCCGGCGTGGCCTCCTACGACTCGGACGGCAATTTCTTGTCTCAGTGGGTCGCCAGCGAGGCGGCGTACTTGCAGGGCATGGACCTGGTGAACGGGGACATCGCCATCGTCAGTGATCCCTCCATTCACTTCTTCACGACGGCGGGCGCCTACGTGCGGAGCATCCCCAGCCAGGGGGGGACGGTGGAGGGCCTGGCCTTCGACGGGACGGTCCTCTGGCAGTTGGCCGACTCCATCGTGGGGACGGATCCGGCCACGGGGGCGGTGGTGCGCACCATTCCAAACCCGGCGGCCGGCTGCACTTTCGGCGGTACGGGCCTCGCCTCCAGCGCGCCGGGCGAACTCACGGTGGCCTGCACCGGCGGCCAGTGGTACCGCATCTCCTCGGCCGACGGAACGGTGTTGTCCTCGGGCAACAACGGACTCGCCATGTTCGGCCTCAAGGCCTTCGGCAGCGCCGCCCCTCCCGTGACCTACGAACTGGTCTTCCAGGACGATCTGCGGGGCATCCAGCTCTGCATCGACAGGGAGATGGGCGTCTACCAGTGGCACGTTCCCTCCACGGGGGCCACGTTCTCGGGGACCGGCGTCTTGGCCAACGGCGGGACCGCCTTCTGGACGGTCCCCGAGGACCCCAACTACATCTACGCGACCTACGACTCCAAGCGGAAGCGCGCCAGAGCCTACTTCTCCAACTCCGAGACCGGCCTGTACTACTCCATACGGGACAGCAACACGGCCAACAACGCCGAGTGCGGCGGGACGATGCTGCCCCCCGGCTGATCAGCAGATCGAAGCCACTGTCGAAGAAGGGGCGCGGCCGAACGCCGCGCCTCTTCCTCTTGCGATGAGCGCTCACTCACATTGGGCGAAAAGGCCCCCCTCGCGGGAAATCGGAGGCCATTGGCCTTTGTTGACACCCCCCGGGCGCTATGCTAGCCTCTCCGCTTGAGCGCTCGCTCACGCGGGGGGGATCGCAACAGTCCTGGAGGTGCAGATGGTCTCGGCCTACCTGCCCGTCTTCGTGATGGTGGTCTTCGCCTTCGTGATGGCCGTGGGCCTCTTCCTGGCCTCCTGGTTCCTGGGGAAGGTGAAGGGATCGAAGACCGAACTCATGCCCTACGAGTGCGGCCTGGACCCCATGGACGCGCCCTTCAAAAGGGTTTCGGTCCGCTACTACGTGGTGGCCCTCCTCTTCCTCCTCTTCGACGTGGAAACGCTCTTCCTCTTTCCCGTGGCCGCGGTCTTCCGGGAACGGACGGCCATGGGATGGGGGTTCTTCGTGTACGGGGAGATGCTCGTCTTCCTGGCGATTCTCCTCGTCGGGTATGTCTACGCCCTCAAGAAAGGGGCGCTCAGATGGGAATAGAACCGGTCTCCCCCGAGCTGGACGCCCAGACCCGCCAGGACCTTGAACTGGTCAAGGGCGGACTCATTCTGGGCTCCCTCTCCAAGATCGTGGACATGGCCCGGAAGAACAGCCTGTGGCCCATGCCCTTCGGGCTCTCCTGCTGCGCCATCGAGATGATGGCCATGGTGGCGAGCCGTTACGACCTGGCGCGCTTCGGCGCCGAGGCCATGCGTTTCACGCCCCGCCAGTGCGACATGATGATCGTGGCGGGCACCCTGACCCGGAAGATGGCTCCGGCGTGCAAGCGGATCTACGACCAGATGCCCGAGCCCAAGTGGGTCATCGCCATGGGCGTCTGCACCACCACCGGCGGCATGTTCGACGCCTATTCGGTGGTCATGGGGATCGATCACATCATCCCCGTGGACGTCTACGTCCCCGGCTGTCCGCCGAGGCCCGAGGCGCTCATCTACGCCATCATGAAGATCCAGGAGCGGGTCATGAGGGAACCGTGGTCCCCCCTCGGGCGCCGCCCCGTTCGAGGACACTACCGGGGACGCGATCCGCGCTACAAGGCCCTGCCCGTCCTCGACACGGGCGAGAAGGTCACGGTTCACGGGGCGCCGGAGGGACAGGACAAGCCCACCTGGCGGAAGGGCTACTACTCGGGGTGACGCCGCCCCGGGGCGGCGCGTAGAGCGCAGGTGAATCCATGTCCGAATTGACGCAGAGCCTCTCCCAGCGGTTTCCGGGCGCCCTCCTGGAAGTCGTGGAATCCCGCGGCGAGACCACGGCGGTGGTGGATCCGGCGCGCGCCAAGTCCCTCCTTCGGTACCTCAAGGAGGAGAGGGGGTTCGATTACCTGGTGGATGTCTCCTCCGCCCACTGGCCCGACGAGGGCCGCATCGACGTGGTATACCTGGTCCGAAATCTGAAGACCCGGGAGCAGTTGCGGGTCCGCGCGGCCCTTCCGGAAGAGGAGCCGGTCATCGAAAGCGTCGCCGACGTCTGGCGAACGGCGAACTGGCTCGAGAGGGAAGTCTACGACCTCATGGGGATCACCTTCGCGGGCCACCCGGACCTGCGGCGGATCCTCATGCCGGAGGAGTTCGAAGGTCACCCCCTGCGCAAGGAGTATCCCATGGAGGGGGACGACGAGTGGCGCAACTACCTCCCCGTAAGCGAGGCGGGCCATGACGACCGCGAGCCGTGAGCGCCTGAACCTGAACACCGAGCTGGTGACCCTCAACATGGGTCCCCAGCACCCGGCCACCCACGGGGTGCTCCGTGTGGTCCTGACGCTGGACGGCGAGGTGGTCCTCGCGGCGCACCCCGACGTGGGCTACCTGCACCGGGGCATCGAGAAGATCGCCGAGAACAAGACCCTCCACCAGGTCATCCCCTACACCGACCGGATGGACTACCTCTCGCCTGCCTCCAACAACATCGGCCTCTGCCTGGCCATCGAAAAGCTCGTGGACCTGAAGATTACGGAGAAGTGCCGGGTCATGCGCGTCGTGGCGTGCGAGATGTCCCGGATGGCCAGCCACTTCCTGTGGCTCGCCACCACGGCCCTGGACATCGGCGCGGGCACCGTCTACTTCTACTGCATGACCGAGCGCGAGAAGATCCTGGACCTCTTCGAGCGCATGACTGGCGCGCGCTTCACGGTCTCTTACGGACGCATCGGCGGGCTCTCCCGCGAGTGGGAGCCCGGCCTCGAGAAGGACGTGGAGGCGTACGCTCTCCAAGCCCACAAGACCCTCGACGAGTGCGACCGGCTCCTGACCCGGAACCGAATCTGGATCGAGCGGAACCAGGATGTGGGCCCCATTTCGGCCGCGGACGCCATCGACCTGGGGCTGTCCGGCCCGAACCTGCGCGCGGCCGGCGTGGACTGGGACATCCGGAAGGCGTACCCCTACTTGGGTTACGACCGGTACGAGTTCGAGGTCCCGGTGGGAGAGCACGGGGACTGCTACGACCGGTACCTCGTGAGGCTGGAGGAGATCCGCCAGAGCACGGCCATCCTCCTGCAGGCCCTCAAGGAATACGACCCCTCCGTGCCCCTTTTTCCGGAAGACCCGGAATCTCGGAAGGCCTACCTTCCTCCCAAGTCCCGGGTTCTGACGAAAATGGAAGAGCTGATCCACCAGTTCATCGTGGCCACGGAGGGCCCGAAGACCCAGCGCGGCGCGGAAATCTACTTTTCGATCGAGGCTCCGAAGGGGGAGCTCGGTTTCTATCTCGTGGGATCGGGAACCAACGTGGCCCACCGGTGCCACTTCAGGAGCCCGTCCTTCGTGAATCTTCAGGGGCTCCCCTTGATGGTCAAGGGGCAGATGGTGGCCGACGTCATCGCCACCATCGCCTCGCTGGATCCGGTCCTCGGAGAGGTGGACCGGTAGAGCGGACCCATGGAGACGGGGAACCGGATGAACCCGGGAGCAGGAGGAGCGAGGCGGTGAGCGAAGCAAGACCCGACGTGCTGGCGAGGCTTCAGACCCCCGAATTCCTCAAGAAGATCGACGCCCTTGCGTCGGCCTACCCCCAGCCCAGGACGGCGCTCCTCATGTGCCTCCACCTTTGCCAGTCGGAGGTCCGCCACATTCCCGAGACGTTTCAGGAGTTCATCGCCGAGAAGCTCGGCATGACGCCGGCCCACGTTCGCGGCGTCGTGACCTTCTACGAGATGTTCACGGAAAAGCCCATGGGCCGGCATCTCCTCCAGGTGTGCAAGACGCTGCCCTGCATGCTGGCGGGCTCGGAGACGCTCCTGGAGCACCTGGGTCGGCGCCTTGGCCTGAAGCCCGGCGAAACGACCCCCGACGGCAAGTTCACGCTCATCACCGTGGAATGCCTGGCCTGCTGCGACGGGGGCCCCGCCCTCATGGTCAACGAGACCCTCCACCGGCGCGTGTCCCTCGAGGACGTGGACCGGATCCTCAAGGAACTCCAGTGAGGCGCGCGCCGGTCGGCCCGCCGGATGGGAACGCGGAGTGAACCATGGCTGAGCCCCTCAAGCTCCTGACGAGAAACCTCGGGAAGCCGAACTCGACGAACATCGACACCTACATGGCTTCGGGAGGGTACGAGCCCCTCATGAAGGCTCTCCACAAGATGTCGCCCGAGCAGGTCCTGGGCGAGGTGAAGGCCGCGAACCTGAAGGGCCGCGGCGGGGCCGGGTTCCCGGCGGGGCTCAAGTGGACCTTTCTTCCGAGGAAGAAGGAGGGGGACAAGACGGAACCCCTCAAGTATCTGGTCTGCAACGCCGACGAGAGCGAGCCGGGCACCTTCAAGGACCGCCTGCTGATCGAGAACGACCCCCATTCCATCCTGGAGGGGATCGTGATCGCCGGGTGGGCCACCCAGGCGGCGGGGGCCTTCTTTTACATCCGGGGAGAGATGCCCCAGGGCGCGAGGATCTTCCAGCGCGCCGTGGATCAGGCCTACGCCAAGGGGTTTCTCGGCAAGAACATCCTGGGGTCGGGCTTCAACTTCGACGTCTGGGTGGCGCGCGGCGGAGGGGCCTACATCTGCGGGGAAGAGACGGCCCTCATGGAGTCTCTCGAAGGCAAGCGGGGCCAGCCCCGCATCAAGCCTCCGTTTCCGGCGGGATACGGGGTCTACGGGGTCCCGTCGAACATCAACAACGTGGAGACCTTCGCCAACGTGCCCCTCATCCTCCAAAACGGCGCCGCGTGGTACACCTCCATCGGCACCCAGAGCATGCCTGGGCCCAGACTGTACGGGGTTTCCGGCCACGTGAAGCGCCCCGGCGTGTACGAACTGCCCGGGGGCGTCTCCCTGAGAGAGATTATTTACGAGCACGCCGGGGGGATCCTGGGCGACCGTCCGTTGAAAGCGGTGATTCCGGGAGGTTCGTCGGTTCCGGTCCTGAGAGCCGACCAGATCGACGTGGCCATGGACCCAGACGGGCTCAAGACCGTCGGGTCCATGGTGGGCTCGGCGGGCGTCATCGTCATGAACGACTCCGTGTGCATGGTCCGGGCCCTGCTGAATCTCATGGAGTTTTACGCCCACGAGTCCTGCGGGCAGTGCACGCCGTGCCGCGAGGGGACGCACTGGCTGGAGATGATCCTCCGCCGGCTGGAAAGCGGCGGGGGGAAGGCGGGCGACTGCGACCTGATCCTCGAGGTCTCGAACAACATCATGGGACGCACCATCTGCCCCCTGGGCGACGCGGCGGCCATGCCCGCCATCTCCTTCGTGAACCAGTTCCGCGACGAGTTCGAGGCCCACGTCCGGATGGGGCGATGCCCCATGCAGGACATCCGCATGACCGCCGCCGTCTAGGAGCGTTGACCGCCGGGCGCGTTCACCCCGCTCCGGCGCAGATCGTACTCTAGGGGTTCTCATGCCGCTGATTCGGATCGACGACCGGGAGATCGAGGCGACTCAGGGGGAGACCGTCCTCCGCGCGGCCCTTCGCAACGGGGTGTACATTCCCTACTACTGTTACCACCCCGCGCTGTCCATCGTGGGCCAGTGCCGCATGTGCCTCGTCGAAGTGAAGGGCGCGCCGAAGCTCCTCACGGCCTGCTCCACGACCATCCCGAACCTGCCGGCGGACAAGAAGATCGACGGCAAGTACGACATGGTCGTGGAGACCCGGAACCCGACGGTGAAACAGGCCCAGAAGGGGATCTTGGAGTTCCTCCTCCTGAACCACCCCCTGGACTGCCCCGTCTGCGACCAGGCGGGCGAGTGCCAGCTCCAGAACTACTCCTACACCTACGGCGCCCCCGGGAGCCGGATGGAATTCGAGAAGATCCACGCCCCCAAGAGGGTCGACATCGGCCCCCACGTGGTCTACGACGCCGAGCGCTGCATCAAGTGCACCCGGTGCATCCGTTTCTGCGAGGAGATCTCCAAGACGGGGGAACTGACCCTCGCGGAGCGGGGCGTCCACACCATCGTGGAGACCTTCCCCGGCCGCTCCCTCGACAATCCGTACTCGGTGTGCACGGCCGACATCTGCCCGGTGGGCGCTCTGACCAGCAAGGAGTTCCGCTTCAAGGAACGGGTCTGGTTCCTCAATTCCGCCAACTCCGTCTGCCCCGAATGCTCCCGCGGATGCTCCGTCCGGATGGACGCCTACAAGGGCGAGATCCTCCGTCTCGTGCCGCGGGAGAACCCCAAGGTGAACGGCTATTGGATGTGCGACTTCGGCCGCCTCCTCTCCGAGCGCCTGAAGGAGGCCCGCCTGGCCGCCCGGCCCCTGGTCCGCGGCGGCAAGGGCTGGGCGGCCCTGCCCACGGAGAGCTTCCTCCCCAAACTGGTGGACCGGCTCCGTCCCTACGCGGGCGAGGCTTCTTCGCGGATGATCTTCTTCCTGTCTGGGCGGATGACCCTGGAGGAGATGGCCGCCTTTTTGGATCTGAAGGAGGCACTGTTCCCCGCGGCCTCCGTGTCCGTTCTGAACGAGGAAAAGGGGGAGGACGACGGGCTCCTCATCCGGAAGGAGCGCAGACCGAACCTCCGCGGAGCCCGGCTCCTCGGCCTTCCGGTGGCCGGGCCGGAGGTCCGAGCGGTCGAACTCCTCAAGGGGCGCAGGGCCGCCGTGATTCTCCGGGAGGACCCTCTGGGGGACGCGGGGGCGGACGGCGCCGCGCCCCTGAAGGAGGCCCTCGGGGCCCTCGACCTGCTCGTCGTGGCCGACTATGCCTTCACGCGCACGGCGCAGGAATCTCACCTCTACCTTCCCCTCGCGGGGTGGCACGAGATGGAGGGCCTCACGGTGAACTTCCTGGGCGTGGTCCAGAAGACCGCTCGGGCGGTGGTTCCGCCCCGGCACCGCCGGCCCTTCTACGACTGGGTGTCGAGGTGGATTCGGCTCTCCGGGGGCGAGGCCCCCGACCCGGAGTTCCTCCCATGGCTGGGCCGCGTGAAGGCCCGCGTACCGGCCCTTCGGAGCGTCTCGGTCCGGGATCTCCTGCCCCAGGGCCTTCCGCTTGAGGAGGTGGCCCCGTGAGCGCCTATCTCCCCGTGGTCCTGCCCGCCCTGATCAAGATCCTGGTCATCGTGACCGTGGTGATGACGGGTGTGGCCTACGCGACCCTCGCCGAACGCCGCGTCTCCGCCTTCATGCAAGACCGGCTCGGGCCGAACCGCGTGGGCCCCTTCGGGCTCTTCCAGCCCGTGGCGGACGGCCTGAAGTTCTTCTTCAAGGAGGACATCGTCCCGCGCGAGGCCTACAAGCCCTTTTACCTCGTGGCGCCTCTCCTGACGCTCATCCCGGCGCTGATCACCTTCGCGGTCATCCCCTTCGGGACCTCCGTGACGGTGGGCGGGTCCACCCACCCCCTCGTCATCGCGCCGGGGGTGGACGTGGGAGTCATCTACCTCTTGGCCATTTCCAGCCTCGGCGTGTACGGGATCCTTCTCGCCGGCTGGTCGAGCGGAAACAAGTATTCCCTCATGGGGGCCCTCCGGGCCGCCAGCCAGGTGATCTCCTACGAGTTGGGAATCGGGCTGGCTCTCCTTTCGGTCGTGATGTGGGTGGGCACCTTTGACTTCCAGGCCATCGTGGCGGCCCAGTCGGGAGGTTGGGGGAAGGTGTGGTTCTTCCTGCCGCACTTTCTCGGCTTCGTGGTCTTCGTGGTTTCGGTCTTCGCCGAGACCAACCGCCTTCCCTTCGACCTCCCCGAGGGCGAAAGCGAAATCGTGGCGGGCTATCACACGGAGTACTCGGGCCTGCGGTTCGCCATGTTCTTCATGGGCGAGTACGCGAACATGATCACCGCCTCCGCCTTCGTCACCCTGCTCTTCCTCGGCGGGTGGAACCTCCCCTTCGTGGACTTCGCCTGGTTCGGTCCGCTCTGGGGGGGCATCCTTTCCGCCGTCGTCTTCTTCTCGAAGATCGCCTTCTGCATGTTCGTGTTCATCTGGGTGAGGTGGACGTTGCCCCGCTTCCGCTACGACCAGCTCATGAACCTGGGGTGGAAGCGGCTCTTTCCCCTGGCGATCCTCAATTTCGTGGTGATGGCCACCATCCTGGTCGTGTGGGGGCGCCCATGAAAGTCCTGAAGCGGCCCCGGCTCAGCCTCTGGGAGCGCCTTTACTTTCCCGCCATCCTCAAGGGCATGGCGCTCACGTTCCGCCACATCTTCCGCAAGCGCGTGACGCTCCAGTATCCCGAGGAGAGGTGGACCCTGCCCGGCCGGTACCGGGGGGCCCCCGTCCTCCTGACGGGCCTCGACGGCCACGAAAAGTGCACCTCGTGCAAGCTCTGCCAGTTCATCTGCCCGCCGAAGGCCATCGCCATCGTCGCGGGGGAGACGCCTCTGGAGAAGGAGAAGTACCCCAAGGAATTTTCCATCGACATGGGGCTGTGCATCTTCTGCGGGTATTGCGAGGAAGTCTGTCCGGTGGAGGCCATCTGGCTCAAGGACGAGTACGAGCTGGCCGACTACGACCGGTCGGACCTGATCTTCACCAAGGAGAAACTGCTGGCCATGGGGCGGCGTCCGCCCTACCTTCCCGGCAAGGAAAAGCCCCTGGAGGAGGGAACCTGATGCTCTCCGCGACGGTCTTCTTCGGCCTCGCGCTGGTCGCCTTCGTGGGCGCCCTGGTGCTCGTATTCCACAGGAACCCGATGGTCGCGGCCGTGGGCATGGCGGTGGCGATGGTGGGGCTGGGCGTGCTCTACATGATCCTCCACGTGCCGTTCCTCGGCCTCTTCCTCATCATCGTCTACGCCGGGGCCGTGATGGTCATCGTCCTGTACGTCATCATGGCTCTGGGCCTGGAGGAGCAGGGGCCGCCCGTGGGCGCCGTGCAGACCGTGCTCACTTTCGCCGCGGCCCTCCTCTTCATTTTTCACGTCTACCGCCTGACCCGGGGGGCGGCCCCCGGTCCGTTCCCGAAGGTGGAGCCCGTTTTCGGGTCGATCCAGCAGTTCGGCCACCTCCTCGTGAGCCAGTACGCCGTACCCTTCGAAGTGGCGTCCGTCCTGCTCGTGGGCGCCATGATCGGAGCCATCGTCCTGTCGAGGAGGGACTGGACATGATCAGCCTCGGGCACGTTCTGGTCCTGACCGTATTCCTCTTCGCCGCCGGCCTCATCGGCGCCCTCACGCGCAGGAGCGCCATCACGGTGTTCCTGTCCGTGGAACTCATGCTGAACTCCGTGAACCTCCTCCTCCTCGGCCTGGGGCGTCACCTTGGGCAGGTGGAGGGCGCCCTCTTCGCCTTCTTCGTGATGGCCGTCAGCGCCGCGGAAGCCGCGGTGGGGGTGGCCATCGTGGTGGCCTTCATCCGGCGGCAGGGCACCACCAGCATCGACGCCGCGAATCTGATGAAGTGGTAGAGGCCGTGATCGGAGAGCGCCCATGAACTGGAAAGAGGCAGAGCCCGAGAGGCCGAAAGAAACGGAGCCCGCGAGCCCGGGAGCCCAAGAGCCCATGAAAGATAGGAAATCACGATTCGTAGTCTCACGGACTCATGGTCTCGTGGATTCGTGGTCTCGCGGATTCCTGGCCTCGCGGCCCCATGGGCTCGTGGGCTCGCCCAGGACGGAGGCTCAGCCATGACTCCTGTCGGCCTTCTCTGGTTGATTCCCGTGCTGCCGGCGCTGGGTGCGCTGGTGAACGGCGCCTTCGGGTGGAAGTGGGAGCAGGGGAACCGGAAGGTGATCTCGGCGGTGGCGCTGGTGGCGACGGGGCTGTCGCTGGGGCTGGCGCTGTGGAACATCGCGGTGCTGGTGGGGATGGACTGGACGGCGCTGCCTTCGCTGCCGTCGAACGTGACGGCGGACGCGGCGCACCACCGGTTGAGCCTGCACCTGTGCGAGTGGATTCCG
>JBFMHB010000068.1 GCA_040752915.1 Acidobacteriota bacterium | reverse complement strand
GTCAGCCTCATCCTGGAGCACCCCTCCTTGCGGGGGCGGCGCCCCTCCACTTGTTTACTTCCTTTCGGCAAGATTCTTAGGTGAGGCAACGAATCCATTTCGGAAAGAAATTAGCTGAGGCAAGTCGCCCCCTTGACACGCGCCGCCGCGGGCTCTACTCTCGGTTCGCATTGGAGGGACCCTAGTGCGACCAAACCGTGCCCGTCTTCCGTTTTTCTACAATTATCGGACCCAGGGGCCGGGCGCGCGCGCCGGGAGAGCCTCCCTCTAGGCCCGACCCGAATCGCGAGCCACCGGCCCACCGGAAACGGTGGGCCGTTTTGTTTTTCCGGCGGAACCGAAGGATGTGCATCATGCCTGTCCAAGATCTTTTTGCGCGTCTTATGCTGCCTGCCTTCCGGAGCGAAGCGGAGGAAGGCGCGTCCCGGCGCCGGTGGGCCGAGTGCAAGGAAGCCGAGGCGGCCGCGACGCAGGCGTACTGGGATGTACGTCGAGGAGCTGGCCGCCGAAGGCTGACGCCTCAATCGGTCCGGCGCCGCCGGCGCAACGCCAGAGGAGGGGGGAGGGGCATTCCAGCTCGAGGCCGGGCCTGGAGCCCGAAGGGCGGCGGAGGGGCTGGGCACGGGGCGCGGGCACGCGGGCATGGACGCGCCCGGACCAGGTCCTCCGTGCCGCGCCAAGGGCGCGGCCAGCGCCCGGCCGACGTTCGAAGGAGACACGCTGATTTATTTTGGACACGCATGGAGGTGCATCATGGAAGGCGGCGGAACCTCTGGATCGGCGGTTTTCAAGGCCCTGGACCGGAAAAGGAGGGCCATCGAGGGCGTGGACGCGGAGATCCTCTCCCTGCTGGGGAGGAGAATGGAGCTCGCCCGCTCCATCGGCCGGATCAAGAGCCGCCACCGGATCCCCCTGAGAAACTTCGAGGTGGAGGCCCAAGTGGAGCGGCGCCTGACCGGCCTCGCGGAGGAATCCGGACAGGGCGGAACCATGGGAAAGAACCTGGCCCGATTCCTCATCGGCGCCTCGCTGGAAGCCCAGGCGCCCTTCCTGGACGCGGCCTACGCGGGGGAAAGGCTACGGATCCTCGTGGTGGGGGGCGCGGGGGGTATGGGGCGCTGGATGGGGCGCTTCCTGAACGGCCAGGGACACGCCGTGCGCGTATACGATCCGGGGCCGGGCAAGACGCCTCACCGCCGCGTTCGAACCCCGGGCCCTTCGGTGAAGTGGGCCGATCTGGTTCTCGTCTCGGTCCCCATGGACGCCTGCGGCTCCGTGCTGCGGGATCTGGCCGACCTGAAACCCCGAGGCGTGGTGGCCGAACTGTGCAGCCTGAAGACCCACCTCGTCCCCGTTCTGGAGGACTTGCGGCGGCGAGGCGTTCGGACCGCGTCCTTCCACCCCATGTTCGGCCCGTCCGCCGCGACCCTCAGCGACAAGAAGGTCCTCTTCTGCCGGCACGGCCGGCCCGAGGACGTGGCCCTGGTGAGAGGGCTCTTTGAATCCACGAGCGCCCTTCTCCTCGACGTGGACCTGGCCGAACACGACCTCCTCATGGCCCGGGTTCTGGGCCTCGTTCACCTGGCCAACCTCGCCCTGGCCCGAGCCCTATTGAAAAGCGGCACACCGTTCCGGAGATTGAGAGAAGCGGAGGGCGTGACCTTCCACAGGCAGGTGGCCACCACCGAGGAGGTGGTGAGCGAGAACCCTGCGCTGTATTTTCAGATTCAGAAGCGGAATCCCCTCTCGGAGGAGGTGGCCAGGGACCTGGGCGAGGCGCTGGATGAAATCCGCCGTTGCGTCCGGACGGGCGATGGCGGGGCCTTCGAGGCCCTCATGGCGGACTGCCGCAGGTACTTCGAAGGCGAGGCCGTTTGACAAGAGCGGGATCGTTGGCCTATGATTCCTCCGTCGGGAGGTTTGCATGCGCGGCACGTCGTCCCTTACCGTCCAGCTTTATTGGTGGCACGAGGGGCCGGGTGCGCGCGCGGGCGAGGCCTTCGTCTAGGCCCGGACCCTACGGCGAGCACCCAGGCCCACCGGAGACGGTGGGCCTTTTTGTTTGTCCGGCGAGGCCGGGGAAGGAGAGCAAATGGGCGGCAACGGTCGAAACTCGGCGGCGGGCCGGCGGACGCCGGCGGTTCTGCGCTTCCCCGCGGACCTCACGACGCCCGTTCGCGCGTTCCTGGCCCTCGCGTCTCCAGAGGGGGAATCCTTCCTTCTAGAGTCGGTGGCCGGGGGCGAGTCGCAGGCGAGGTACTCCTTTCTCGGCTTCGGACCCTCGGAGGTCTTCGAGGCGGGAAGGAGCGCGCGACTGCGCCGCGGGAAGGATGTGCAGGATCTCCACGGAAACCCGTCCGAGGCTCTGGCGCGCTGGGTAGAAGGTTTCACGGGTCCGGCCGAGGGTCTTCCGGCGCCTTTCCTGGGAGGCGCCGTGGGATGGATGGACTTCTCGTCCTTCGCTTACTACGAACCGAACCTCGATTCCGCCTTTCCTGGGGCGCGGGACCCTCGCGCGGTGTTCGGCTTCTTCACCGAGGGGCTCGTCTTGGACCACCTCAAACAAGAAGGGTTCCTCTACCGCCTTCCCGAGGACGGCGAGACGCCCGGCGATGCTTCCACCCGTCTGCGGGACCTCCTGAGGCGCCTGGAGGGCGCCGTTCCCGCGCCGTCGGAGCGGGGAAGGTGGAGGCTCGAACGGGAGCCGGACCGCGGGCGCTTCTCCCGTAACCTGGAGGACGTGCGGGAGGCCATCCTGGCGGGAGACGCCTACCAGGTTGTCGTCTCGGAGCCCTTCGAGGGGACGTACGATGGGGATCCCTTCGGCGTCTACCGCCGCCTCCGCCGCTTGAACCCCTCGCCCTACCACTTCTACATCTCCCTGGCGGGCCGGCAGGTGGTGGGCGCCTCCCCCGAGATGCTCGTTCGCGTCCAGGGCGGGACGGTGTCCACGGTGCCCATCGCGGGGACGCGCCGACGGGGAGCCACCGCCGAAGAGGACCTGCGCCTCGAAAGGGACCTCCTCGCGGACCCGAAGGAGCTCGCCGAGCACGCCATGCTCGTGGACCTCGCCCGAAACGACCTGGGCCGCGCCTGCGAACCCGGCAGCGTGGAGGTGCCCGTTCAGGCGGCGGTGGAGCGTTTCAGCCACGTCATGCACATCACGTCCGAGGTGCAGGGACGGCTCGCCCCCGGGCGCACGGCCCTGGACGCCCTGGGGGCGGCCTTTCCCGCGGGCACCGTGAGCGGAGCGCCCAAGATCCGCGCCGCGCAGATTCTCTCCCGGCTGGAAGGCGAGGATCGGGGCCTCTACGGTGGGGCGGCGGGGGTGATGGACCCCGCGGGCAACCTGGAACTGTGCATCGCCATCCGCACGCTGGAGTTCGAGGGCAGGCGCGTGCGCTTCCGGTCCGGGGCGGGCATCGTGGCCGATTCGCGCGAGGAAGCCGAGTGGGACGAGATTCACCAGAAGGCGGCCGCGGCCCTCTCCGCGCTGGCGGGGGAGTAGGAGGAAAGCATGGTTTCGGATTTTGGATTTGGGATATCGGATTCTGGATTTCGCGAGGCGCCGAGACGGCCTCGTCCCGGTGACCCCTCATTCGCCCGGCCTCTCGGCATTTCCTCCTTCCGGCATCTCCTCCCATCGGAATCTCCCAATCTCGGCCTCCCGCGAAGCGCCCCCGAAGGAGACACCCCATGATCCTGTTCGTGGACAACTACGATTCCTTCACCTACAACCTCGTCTCCATGATGGGGGCCTTGGAGCCCCGGTTGAAGGTCCTGCGAAACGACGCGGTGAGCGAGGAGGACGTGAGGGCCCTCCGACCGTGGGGGATCGTCCTTTCCCCCGGACCGGGCCGGCCCGAAGAATCGGGGGTGTGCCCCCGGCTCGTGAAGGCCTTCGCCGCCGAGATCCCCATCCTGGGCGTTTGCCTGGGCCACCAGGTCATCGTGGAGGCATTCGGCGGGCGGGTGGAGCGGGCCCCGGCGCCCGTGCACGGCAAGGCTTCGCCCGTGGTCCACGACGGTACCGGCCTCCTGGCGGGGATTCCCAGTCCGTTTCCCGCTGGACGGTACCACTCGCTGGCGGCGGCGGCCGATTCGATCCCGCCCTGCCTGACCGTGCAAGCCACGACTCCCGACGGGGTGGTCATGGCGGCGCGTCACGTCGAGCACCCGTGCCACGGGGTGCAATTTCATCCCGAATCCATTCTGACCCCCGAGGGGGTGCATCTCCTCCGCAATTTCGTGACCTTGTGCCGGGAGGCGGCCCATGCGTAAGGAACTCCTATCCAAGGTGACCTCCGGATGCCGTCTCGACCGGAACGAGGCGCTGGAGGCCGGGCTGGATCTCGCCCAGGGGCGAACGGAGCCTCTGGTGACGGCGGCTTTCCTCGGGGCCCTCGCGGCCAGGGGGGAAACGGCCGAGGAGCTGGCGGGGCTCGCGGAGGCCTTCCGGCGGAGCGTGCGGCCCTTTCCCAGCCATCCCGAGGCGGTGGACACGTGCGGAACGGGCGGGGACGGCCGGGGGACCCACAACCTGAGCACGGCGGCCGCCCTCGTCGCGGCGAGCCTGGGCGCGACGGTGGCCAAGCACGGCAACCGAAGCGTATCGAGCGCCTGCGGCTCGGCGGACGTCCTCTCGGCCCTCGGGTATCCCGTGGAAGAATCCCCCGAGGAGGCCCACGCGCGCCTCCTGCGCCACGGCTTCGCCTTCCTCTTCGCCCCCCTCTACCATCCCGCCATGGCCCACGTCGCTCCCGTCCGCCGGGCCATGGGCGTGCGGACGATCTTCAACCTTCTCGGTCCCCTGCTGAACCCGGCGGGGGTCGCCCGGCAGGTGGTGGGCGTTTTCGACGGCGGACGCCTGAACCTCGTGGCCGACAGCCTCGGAGCCCTCGGCGCCGAACGGGCGTTGGTGATCCACGGGGCGGGCGGGTACGACGAGGCCGTCCTGCACGGTGCGGTCAGCGTGGTGGAGCGCCGCCAAGACACGAGCTTCGCCTACGAGGTGGGGCCCTCCGACTTCGGCTTGCCCGAAGGGTCGGAAGGGGACCTTCGGGGGGGAGGCCCCGAGGAGAACGCCGGCGCCCTGTCGGACCTCCTGGACGGGCGAGGCCCTTCGGGACTGCGGGCGGCGGTGGCCGCCAACACGGCCCTCGTCCTGCGGGCGGCGGGCGCCTGCGAGGACCTGCGGGAGGGTGCGGGGAGCGCGCTGGAGGCCATGGGTACGGGGCGCGCGGGACGCTTCCTGCGGGGCCTCATGGGCGATGGAGGCGAGGCGCGCGATGCACGGGCTTCTTGAAGAAATCGTGCGTTCTCGGAGGAAACGCGTCCAACGAGACGCCATGGAGGAGGAGCGGGGCGAGCCACGCATCCTCCGTCCACAGGATCCTTGGGCAAGAAATGTGGCAATCCAAGACCTGACCCCATTTCTGATCGCGGAGGTGAAGAGGGCGTCGCCGAGCCGGGGGGCCATCGCGCCGGAGGCGGACGCGGCGGAGCGGGCGCGGAGGTACGAGGCGGGCGGGGCGGCGGCGGTGTCGGTGCTGTGCGAGCCCGAGCGGTTCGGGGGATCGAGGGAGGACGTGCGCGCGGCGGCGGCGGCGGTGTCGGTGCCCGTCCTGTGCAAGGACTTCGTGGTGGATCCGGTCCAGCTCCGCTGGGCGAGGGAGGACGGGGCCCGATGGGTCCTGCTCATCGCGCGGGTCCTGGGGAACGACTTGCGCGCCTTCGTCCAGGAGGCCCTGGCCCTCGGCCTGGAGCCCCTCGTGGAGGCGCACTCGGAGGGCGAGATGGAGGCCGCCCTCTCGACGGACGCTCGGCTGGTGGGCGTGAACGCCCGGGACCTGGACACGCTCGCCGTGGACCTCTCCGTCGTCGAGCGGCTGGCGCCCCTCTGCCCGCCCGACCGCGTCTGCGTGGCCGAGAGCGGCATCCGGCGCCCGGAGGACGTGCGGAGGCTGAGGGAGGCGGGAGCGCGAGGCTTCCTCGTGGGCGAGAGCCTCATGAGGGAGGAGCGCCCCGAGCGCCTCCTCGCCCGATTCCGTTCGGCCCTCGGGCTGAATGCCTCGGAGGAATGGGCGTGATCCCCCCCTCGGCCCTCCCCTCCTTCTTCGCGCCCTGGATCAAAGTCTGCGGCGTCCGCACCTTCGCCGACCTGGAGGTTTGCGCCCGAGCCGGGGCCACCCACGTGGGACTGAACGCGTGGCCCCACAGCCCGCGCTTCGCGCCGCCCCGGGACCTGTCCGTGCTGGCCACGGCCGCGCGCGCCCTGGGTCTGGCGCCCGTCCTGCTCCTCCTGCCAGGGGCCCGCCTCTCGCCGTCCCAAGTGGCCGGCCTGGCGGCGGCCTTCGTTCAAGTTCTCGCGCCGCCTCCACCGAACTGGAGGCGGAGGTGGTCCGAGGCGGGGACGGGGGTGCTCGAGGCGAGGCCCCTCGCCTTCGAGAACGCTTCGGCCCTGCCCTTCGGCGACGCGCTCCTTCTGGACGGCCGCGAGCCGGGACGGCGGGGAGGTACGGGAAAAGCGGTGTCCCGGGCGCTCGCCGCGAAGGCGCCGCGCCCCTTCGTCCTGGCGGGCGGGCTGGGACCGGAGAACGTGGACGAGGCCGTGGCGGCGCTCCGCCCCGCGGGGGTGGACGCGGCGTCAAGCCTCGAGTGCTCCCCGGGGGTCAAGGACCCGGGGCGCGTCGCCGCCTTTTGCGCCCAAGCCCTCGCCGCGTTCCGGCGGGTCGGTTCGCCCTGCGAGCCGGCAAGGGAAGTAAGGAAGTGAGGAGAGGATGACGTACGATCTGCTGGAGCGGGAAAGGGAGTACGGCCCCTTCGGCGGCCGGTTCGTTCCGGAAACCCTGATGCCGCCCCTCCTGGACCTCGAGGCGGCCTTCGAGGAGGCCTGGGGCGACGCGGCCTTCCGCGCCGGCTTCGAGGGCCTTCTGCGCGACTACTCGGGGCGCCCTACCCCCCTCTTCCGGACCCGCCGGCTCGAAGCCGCGGCGGGGCTGGCGGCCGTCTACCTCAAGCGCGAGGACCTCTCTCACACGGGCTCCCACAAGATCAACAACGCCCTGGGCCAGGCCCTCCTCGCGCGACGGATGGGGAAACGGCGGGTCATCGCCGAGACGGGCGCGGGCCAGCACGGGGTGGCCTCCGCCACCGCCTGCGCTCTCCTGGGACTCCCCTGCACGGTGTACATGGGCGTGGAGGACATGCGGCGTCAGGCTCCCAACGTCCTCCGCATGGAGATCCTGGGGGCCCGGGTGTGGCCCGTGGAGGCCGGCGCCGGCACCCTCAAGGAGGCCGTGAACGAGGCCCTGCGGGCCTGGGCCGCGGATCCCGAGGAGACGTACTACCTGCTGGGATCGGCCCTGGGGCCGAGGCCGTACCCTCGCATGGTGCGCTCCTTCCAGTCGATCATCGGCCGGGAGGCGAGGGAGCAGTTCCTCGCCGCCGAGGGCCGCCTGCCCGACGCGGCCGTCGCCTGCGTGGGCGGCGGGTCCAACGCCATCGGCCTCTTCTCGGCCTTCCTGGAGGACCCGGCCGTGGCCCTCGTGGGAGTTGAGGCGGGCGGGACGGGTCCCGAGCCGGGCCGTCATGCGGCCCGGTTCTCGGGCGGCTCCCCGGGCGTCCTGCACGGGTGCTTCACCTACCTCCTCCAGGATGGAGAGGGCCGCGTCCTCCCCACGGCGTCGGTGGCGGCGGGCCTCGACTACCCCGCCGTGGGCCCCGAGCACAGTCACCTTCGGTCCCGGGGGCGGGCCCGCTACGACCGCGTGAGCGACGATGCCGCCCTCCGGGCCTTTCGAACCCTGGCCGAGCTGGAGGGCCTCCTCCCCGCCCTCGAGAGCGCCCACGCCGTGGCCTGGCTCCTCGAACGGGGCGCGGCGGAGCTGGGCCCCGGCGCCCGGGTGATCCTCAACCTCTCCGGCCGGGGCGACAAGGACGCGGGACAATTCTCGAACCGCGAATCGGGGAGGTCGGAATGAAACCGCTCCCTTCCTTATCCTTGCCCGGCTGCCCGGCTGCCCGGCTCCCCTCCCCACCCACTCTCTTTCGGAGGTCCGCCCCATGAGCCGCCTGGAAGAGGCATTGAAACCGGGCCGCGGGCTGATTCCCTATCTCACCGCCTCGGACCCGTCGCCCGAGGCATTCCTCGAAGCGGCCCTCGGGGCCGTGGAGGGAGGCGCCGCCGCGCTGGAGGTGGGCGTCCCCCACTCGGACCCGGTGGCCGACGGGCCCGTGATCCAGCGCTCCCACGCCCGCGCGTGCGAGGCGGGAGGGGGACTCGACGCGACCTTGGCCCAGATCTCCCGCCTGAGGGAACGCTCCTCCGTTCCCGTGGTCCTCTTCACCTACGTGAATCCCGTCCTGTCCATGGGCCTGGGCTCCTTCGCGGCGCGGGCCAGGGCGGCGGGCGTGGACGGCGTCCTGGCCCTGGACGTCTCCCCCGAGGAGGAGCCGGGCTGGTTCGGGCGCCTGGCCGGGGAGGGGCTCGACCCCGTGGTCCTGATCGGGCCCCACACCTCCGAGGCGCGCGCCGGCAGGCTTCTCACCTCGGGCGGCGGGTTCGTCTACGTGCTGGCCCGGGCGGGAGTCACGGGGACCCACGATTCAAGCCGGGAGGGGCTCGCCGAGCGCGTGGCCCTGGCCCGGCGGCATTCGCGCCTGCCCGTGGCCGTGGGCTTCGGGGTGCGCACGCCTCGGGACGCGCGGGAGGTGTGGTCCCTCGCCGAGGGCGTGGTGGTGGGCTCGGCCCTCATCGCCCGGCTGGAGGGAACCGAAACGAGGAGCGCGCGCGCCGTCGCCCGCGCGTTCGTGGCGGACCTCGCCGCGGATGGGGCCGGCGCATCGGACACGTCAGGGGGCACGCCATGATCGTCCGCATGAAAGACCGCCGTGAAGAGAACGCGCTCGCCGTCGCCTCCGCCATGGCTTCGGCGGGATTTGACGTCTCGCGCCTGGACCTCCCCTTCGGGCTCTTCCTGGCCGGAATGGGCCGCGAGGACGACGCCGGAGGCGGGATCGAGGCCCTCCCCGGCGTGGACTGGGTCCGCCGCGACGCCAAGGGCCCGGTCCTGGCGGCCCGGGAGCGCCACCCCGAAGGCTCCCGCGTTCTGCTGGGGGACCTTCCGGTGGGCGGGGAAGACCTCGCCCTGATCGCGGGCCCCTGTTCGGTGGAGGGCCGCGACCAGATCCGGACGGCGGCGCGCTTCGTGGCTTCCTACGGGGCCACCGCCCTCCGAGGAGGCGCCTACAAGCCCCGCACCTCGCCCTATTCCTTTCAGGGCCTGGGGAAGGAGGGCCTGGCCCTCCTGAGGGACGCAGGCCGAGCCACGGGCCTGCCCGTGGTCACGGAGATCATGGAGCCAGCGGACGCACAGGCCATGGCCCCCTTCGTGGACTGCTTCCAGGTGGGCGCCCGGTCCATGCAGAACTTCCCGCTCCTGCGGACCGTGGGCCAGGCCGGCAAGCCCGTGGTCCTCAAGCGCGGGCCCTCGGCCAGCCTCTCCGAGTTCCTCCTGGCCGCCGAGTACGTGCTCCTCCAGGGCAACCCGAACGTGATCCTCTGCGAGCGAGGCATCAAGACCTTCGAGACGGCCACCCGGAACACCCTCGACCTGAACGCCGTGCCCGTGCTCAAGGCGGCCACCCACCTCCCCGTCCTCGTGGACCCCTCCCACGGGACGGGGCGGCAGGACGCCGTCATCCCCATGGCCCGGGCCGCCGTGGCGGCCGGGGCCGACGGCCTCCTCGTGGAGGTCCATCCCGACCCCGACCACGCCCTTTCCGACGGCGACCAGTCCCTCACCCTGACCCAGTTCCGCCGTCTTGTGGAGGAGATCCGCCCCGTGGCCGAGGCCGTGGGACGGCGCCTGAGCGTCCCCGGCGCCAGTCGCTTCGGAGCCGGCTCGGGCCCTCGCATCCGTCGCGGCTCGGGATGGGGCGTGTAGACGCGGGACGTCCCTCGAACCGGAGCGCCTGGGAAATCACCCACCCCATCCGTTGGTCTTGAAACCTTGGCCACAAGGGACTTCTCTGGCCTCTCCCATGCCCGAGGCGAGGGTCTTCGGACCCCGAGATAGGGTTAATTCACGCAATCCACAACGCTCTAATTGTATCTTTATGAGTCGAGACGGGGGAGCGTCTATATTTGAGGGCGGAGGCGTCGCGAGCGCGGCACGCCGTCGCGCCCGCCCCGTGGAGAGACGTCCATGCTGTACAAGGCTTTGAAGAAGGAGGCCCTCCGGCCGCTGATCGAGGCCATCCTCGCGGAGGTGGAGGGGGTGGGCCCCCGGCGCGTGGGGACGGACCGGAGGGGCAAGCCCATCCACCAGTTCCTGCCGGTGGAGCGCTTCGAGGACCTCGACCTCTCCTACGAGACCACCGAGTTCTCCGCCAAGACCTACTTCCTGCCCTTCCGAGAGCGGCTCTCCACCTACCGCTTCGAGGGGGCCGCGTGGGAGCAGGAGATCCGGTACCGGGCCGTTCCGAGGGCCCTCATCGGCCTGCACGCCTGTGACATCCACGCCCTGCTGAAACTCGACAAGGTCTTCGCCCGCGACTGGTACCCCAGCCCCTACTACCTGGCGCGGCGGGGCAACACCTTCATCCTGGGCATGGACCACGATCCCTGCGAGGGCGCCTTCTGCCGCTCCCTCGGGACGGACACGGTCACCCACGGCTTCGACCTCTTTCTGACGGACATCGGCGACGACTACTTCACGGCGGCGGGATCGGACCGGGGCCTGGCCCTCATCGACCGCTTCGGCGCCCGACCCATCACCGAGGAAGACTCCCGCCTCTACCTCGCCGAACGAAAGCGCATCGCCTCCCTCATGGGGGACGCCCCCAACCTCAACAACCTTCCGAACCTGCTGGACATCGAGTTCAAGTCGCCCATCTGGGAGAAGTGGGGCGCCAAGTGCCTGAGCTGCGGCACCTGCGCCATGGTCTGCCCCACCTGCTACTGCCATGGCGTGCACGAGCGGATCTCCATGGACTTTCAGGAGGGGGCGAAGATCCGCCAGCTCCACGCCTGCACCCTCGTGGACTTCGCGGTGGTGGCCGGCGGCCACAACTTCCGCCCCACCACCGAGAGCCGACTGAAGTACCGCTACTACCACCAGCACCGGGGCTTCGTGGAGCAGCACGAGGAGCCCAAGTGCGTCGGGTGCAACCGCTGCGGCCGCGCGTGCCTGGCCGGCATCGCCCCCCTCGACGTGATCCGCGAACTCCAGCAGGAGGAGGCCCCATGAAGAGGCTTCTGCTTCCCTACGAAGTGACCCGAGAGGCCGAGATGGCCGAGCCCCTGGACTTCAACCGCCGAAGCCGGCTGATGCACACGGACCGGGTCCTCCCGGCCGAGATCTCCTCCATCACCCAGCTCACCGAGATGGAGAAGCTCTTCCACATCCGCCTCCTGGACCCCTCCGACCGGCGGCGCTTCGCCTTCCAGCCCGGCCAGTTCGTCATGATCGAGGTTCCGGGATACGGGGAGGTGCCCATCTCCATCGCGGGCTCGGCCAGCAACCACGGCTTCCTGGAGTTCTGCATCCGCCGGGCGGGGACGGTGACGAGCGTCCTCCACCGCGCCAAGGCCGGGGCCCGCGTGGGCGTTCGGGGACCCTTCGGAACCTCCTTCCCCATGGCCAAGATGCGCGACCACCACGTGCTCCTCATCGCGGGAGGCCTGGGCCTCGCGCCCCTCCGCTCGGCCATCCTCCACGTGACGGAGAACCGCTCCGACTTCCGGGACGTCCACATCCTCTACGGGACCAAGACCCCCGATCAGCTCCTCTTCGACTACCAGTACGAGCAGTGGCGACGGGTGGACGGAGTGAACCTCTCCATCATCGTGGAGGAGCCCGACCCCGGCTGGACGGGCCCTGTGGGCCGGGTGACGAGCCTCCTGGACCGGATCGCCCTCGACTCCGAGCGGACCTACGCCATCGTCTGCGGCCCCCCCGTCATGTTCAAGTTCGTGTGCAACTCTCTGGCCGAGTTGGGCCTGCCCATGCGGCGCATGTTCGTCTCCCTCGAGCGGCGCATGCACTGCGGCATGGGCAAGTGCTGCCGGTGCAATATCGGGTCCACGTTCACTTGCAAGGACGGGCCGGTTTTCGACTACTGGACGGCCATCAACCTCAAGGAAGCCATTTAGGAGGGTTCCCCATGCGATACCTGCACATCGAATCCTCCCGTCCCCGCATCGCCGTCTTCGACTTCACCGGGTGCGAAGGCTGCGAGCTCCAATTCGCCAACAAGGAGGAGACCCTCGTCCCCTTCCTCGGCGCCGTGGAGGTGGTGAACTTCCGGGAGGTCTCCTCGGAGGCCCGGGACGACTACGAGATCGCCTTCGTGGAGGGGGCCGTGAGCCGGGCCGACGAAGCGGAGCGCCTTGTGGAGATCCGCAGGCGCGCCCGCACCCTCGTCGCCCTGGGGAGCTGCGCGTGCTTCGGCGGCGTCAACCGGATGAAGAACGCCTACGACCTCGGCGAGGCCAACGCGGAGGTCTACGGCGCGCTTCCCAAGGAGACCTTGCCCGTGCGCGCCGTGCGGGACGTGGTGCCGGTGGATTTGGAGATCCCCGGCTGCCCCGTCTCCAAGGACGAGGTGGAGCGCATCGTCCGCCACCTCGTACTGGACGTGCCCTTCGCCTTCCACGCCTACCCCGTGTGCGTGGAGTGCAAGCAGCGGTTCACCACCTGCCTGATGGAGAAGGGCCGGCTCTGCCTCGGGACCGTCGTCCGCGCCGGCTGCGAGGCCCCCTGCCCCGCGGGGGGGCTGGGTTGTTGGGGATGCCGAGGGCCCGCCGAAGCGGCCAACGTGGAGGAGTTCTTCGCCCTGGCGAAGGAGCGGGGCTTTGCCGAGGACGAGGTCCGCGAGCGCATGAATTTCTTCGGCGGTTTCGCGGGTCTTCTTCCGGGAGGGGCCAAATGAAGGTCGATGTGAACGTGCGCGTCCACCCCCTCACCCGCGTGGAGGGACACGGAGACCTCTCGATCCGCGTGGTCGGGGGGAAGCTCGCCGAAGCGCGGTGGGACGTGGTCGAGACCCCGCGCTACTTCGAGGTCATGCTGAAGGGCAAGCACTACACCTCCGCCGCCATCCTCACGGCCCGCATCTGCGGCATCTGCTCCATCGGCCACGCCCTCGCCAGCGTGAGGGCCACGGAGCGGGCCTTCGGAGTGGAGATCCCCGAGACCGCCGCCAAGCTCCGGCTCCTCTGCAAGCACGGCGAGACGCTCCAGAGCCACGTCCTGCACCTGCTCTTCCTGGCCGCTCCCGACTTCCTCGGCCTCCCCAGCGTCCTGCCTCTCATGGAGTCCTCGCCCCAGACCGTCGCCCTCGCCGCCCGTCTCAAGGGCACCGCCAACCGCCTGTGCGAAGTCGTCGCGGGCCGCGCCACCCACCCCGTCTCGATCCAGGTGGGGGGCATGGCCGCCTTCCCGGAAAAGCGCGCCCTGGCTTCCGTCCGCGGCGAGCTGGAGGCGGCCGCGAAGGACCTCGCCGCCGTGGCGGAGCTCTTCAAGGGCTTCGAGATCCCGGCCTTCTCGCGGCAGACCGAATTCGTCTCGCTGCTCGGGGAGGACGGCTATCCATGGATCGGCGGCGCCCTCCTCTCCACCGACGGGGTCCTGCGCCGGGAGGACGACTACCTGCTCATGACCAACGAGTTCGTGGACGAGCGCAACACCTCCAAGCTCTGCCGCCTGTCCCGGGACTCCTTCGCCGTGGGGGCCCTGGCCCGCTGGAACAACAACCACCGCTTCCTGCACCCGGCGGCCCTCGACGCGGCGCGCGAGCTGGGCCTCAGGCCCGACTGCCACAACCCCTTCATGAACAACGTGGCCCAGCTCGTGGAGTGCCTCCACGTGGTCCACGAGTCCTCCGCCCTCATCGAGGAACTGCTGGCGACGCCCGAGTCGGCGCCCCTCCTGGTCCCCGTGACCCCCGTCGAAGGCGAGGGCGTGGGAGCCGTGGAAGTGCCCCGGGGCATCCTCTACCACCACTACCGCTACGGCGCCGACGGCCGCGTCCTCCGCGCCAACTGCATCATCCCCACCACCCAGAACAACCTCAACATCCAGCACGACCTGGAAGCCCTCGCCCGGCACCTCGCCGCCGAGGGCGCCGACGACCGCCGCATCGAGGCCCTCTGCTCCATGCTCGTCCGCGCCTACGACCCCTGCGT
>JBFMHB010000067.1 GCA_040752915.1 Acidobacteriota bacterium | reverse complement strand
CCGAGGACAAGACCTACCAGACCGTCGCCCGCGTCTTCAAGGTCGTGCCCGAGGTCCTCAAGCAGGTCCAGAAGATCAAGGATCCCTGGCCGAACGTGGACGCCGCCTCCGGGTGCCTCCTCTACCATTTCGGCATGAAGGAATTCAGCTACTACACCGTGCTGTTCTCCGTCAGCCGCACCATGGGCATGGCCTCCCAGCTCGTGGTCTCCCGCGCGTGGGGAGAGCCCATCGAGCGTCCCAAGTCCATGCCCACCGCCTGGTTCAAGGCGCAGGCGGCGAAGTAATCGAAACAAAGGACCTCTTGCACAGAGGCACGATGGGCGGGGCTTCGGCCCCGCCCTTTTTGTCGAGTAAGCGAGTAGGTGAGTAAGTGAGTAGGTGAGTAGGGGAGTAGGTGAGTAGGGGAGCAGGCCGAGCCGGGGCGGCTAGGGGGCGTCGTCGGCCATCTTCTCGGCTTCCCAGACGTAGATGTACTCCTGCCAGGGGGTGACCCCGTTGCGGTGTTCACCCGTTTCCCGGAAGGAGGCCTTGGCGGCCCCCGTGTGGCGGTCCACGTAGACGGTGCCGGGCCCGTCGAGAAAGGGGCTCCAGCAGGGGAAGGGCTTCTTCTCCGTGACGTAGTTGACGGTGTACTGCACCCAGAGCTGGGGGTCGCCGCCCTGAACGCCCCCGTCCTGCTGGAGGCGCAATCGAATACCCGAACCCGTCAGCTCGGCGCGGCCCTTGATGGCGAAGGAGCGGACCTCGGGCCCCTTGGCGAGCCCCTTGTATTCGTACTGGACCTTTGTGACTCCGGGTACGTTCATGATTCCGGGCAGGAAGCCCGGTTCGAAGCCGCCCACCGACTTTCCCTGATCCTGACACCCCTTGTCGGGGTCCTTGGCCTTTCCCTGACGCATCTGATCCCGGATCTCTTCTCCGATCTTCTCCAGGGGGCTCTTCCACCACTTGGCCACGTCGTCGTATTTGACCTTGAAGCCGGCCTTGGCGGCCTCCTTCAGGATCTGCCCGGCGCCCATGGCCGCCGTGGACCCCGCCTGCTGGGCCACGCTTTCGGCGAAGGCCTTGTAGGCCTTCCCCGCCAGTTCGCCGTAGTTCCAGAACTCCATGACGTAGTTCATCATGTCGATGGCCTGGTTGACCTGCTGGGCCAGGGCCGCCACCCCGCAGAGGTTGGGGTCCACGTCGTAGACGACGGTGCCGTGCCCCACCACCTCCCCGTCGGGCTGGACGACGAAGGCGAAGACCGTGTCGTGGAGGACGGCCACGGTCATCTTGCCCTTCTCTCGAAAGCGCACCTCGTAGCTCGAACCGTGGCCGGTCCACATCCCCACGTAGGCGTCGAAGGGGGCCTGGCTTCGGCTTGTCCCGGCGCCCTGCCCGCGGTTCGAACCGGCGCTGCCCCGCCCCGAGGCGGTGCCGGAGCCCGCGCCGCCCGCCGCGCTTCCCCCAGACGCGCTACCCGATGCCGAAGAAGCGGACGAGGTGGATCCAGAACCCGGTCCCGAGCGCGCCCCGGAACCCGTCCCGGAGGAGCCCGATGCCCCCGTTCCCGCCCCCGCGCGTTCGGAGCCCCGTACCCCGGTTCCGCCGGCGGAGGCGCCGGAGGCTCCCGAAGCCCCCCGCGCCGATTCCAGTGCGGCACGGCTCCTCTGCCACGTGGAGGTGCCCGCGCCTTCTCCGAAAACTTTGAAGGGCAGCACGAGGGTGTCGCCCGACAGGGTGAAGGGGGCGGCTTCGCACCCCAGGTCGAGTTCGGTGAAGGCCAGGGTGATCCGGTTCCCAGAAACCTCGTAGGTCCCGGCGTCCTCCAGGGTTTCCCCCGGCTGGACGGCGCTCAAGGCGAAGGCGCCTCCCGGGAGGAGGGCCAGAGTCACGGTGGCGCCCGTCTTGGGGCGCGTCCCGTCGCTGTCCTTCACGAGAAGCCACGTTCCCTGGAGTCCCTGGGCCAGGACGGGCAGGGCCGCCGCGGCTAGAGCGAGGGTGGCGAGGGTCCGAAAGGTCCGCATGACCGCACTCCTCTTTATCTGAATGGCGCTTCGCACGGAGAGAGTATAGGTCCTCGCGGCGGTCGAGGGGGATCCCGGAGGGGAAGGCCCGTCGGGCCGTCCGCGTTATACTCGCCCCGAACGGAGGCCCCGTGGACGAGGACGTTCTGGAAACCCTCATGGAGCTGGCTTCGGGGCGCCACCAGCGCACCCGCCACGACCTGCGCCTGGGGGACCGGGACCTCACGTCGGCCTTCGAGGAGGTCCTTCGGGGGGAGGGGTTCGTGCCGCTCCGGGTGCGGGACCTCCGTCTCGAACCGGGCCTGCGTCATCCGGCGTGGGTCCTCCGCCATGGGGAAGCGCACTTCGGCCACGTCTTCCTGGAGAAATTCGAGGAGGGATCGCGGCGGCCCCTCTTCGGCTCCGTGGTGAGGGACTGGAGGGGCGACTGGGCGGTGATGCTCACTCGGAGCAGCCGGGAGACGGTCTGGGTCCGGACGTCGGAGTCCCAGCCCTTCGACGAGGACCGGCCCTCCGGAGGCGTGTAGCGGGCCGTGCGGCCCGGGCGGCGGGCCGGGGAGAGTCGAATCATGGGATTCCAGGCGGGCGGTGGAATGAGAAAGGAACCCAGCTGGCCCAGGCCCTCGAGGGCCATGTCGGCGAAAGCACTCTCCGCATTTCTCGAAACCGTCCGCGGCTGGAAAGAGGGCCGCGTCGAGCCCGTCGTGGGCCGAATCCGGGAGACCCGGCCCGACCCCTTCGCCATCCTCGTCGGCACCCTTCTCTCCCTGCGGACCAGGGACGCCACGACGGAGAAGGCCTTCGAACGCCTGTGGCCGCTGGCTCCCACGGCCGAGGCCCTGGCGGGGCTTCCCCTGGAAGCGCTGGAGGCCGCCATCCGACCGGTGGGCTTTTACAGGACCAAGGCCCGGACGCTCCAGGCCGTGGCCCGCCGGCTCATCGAGCGCCACGGCGGCCGGGTTCCGGACGACCTGGACTCGCTCCTTTCCCTGCCGGGCGTGGGGAGGAAGACGGCCAACCTGGTTCTGACGGAGGGGTTCGGCAAGAGGGGCATCTGCGTGGACACCCACGTCCACCGCATCCTCAACTGGTGGGGCTTCGTCGCCACCCGCCATCCGGACGAGACCGAGCAGGTCCTGAGAAGGACGCTTCCCCGCCGCTGGTGGATGTCCGTCAACGCGCTCCTCGTCTCCTTCGGCCAGGAGGTCTGCCGCCCAGTGGGTCCTCGGTGCGGCGAGTGCCCGCTGGCTCCGAAGTGCCCGTTTCCCGGAAAGAAGTCGGCCTCCGGGCCCGGGGCCCGTCGGGGCCGGAAAGACTCAAGTCCAGGTCCCGCTGGCCCGAGTTAGGCACTCGGCAGTTCATCCGGTGCGAACGATCTGGCTCCTTTTTCGGTGGCCGCCGCCGGAGCGCATCCGGATTCGGTCTCCTGTCTGGGATTGCTCTTCGCGAGGCCATGCCTTACGTTTCAACCAAATGGACCTCCGAGGGGGCGCAGGGGTCGGGAGGGACGCCGTGCGAAAGCATCGAGGGATTCTCGTGTCGATCTGCGTGTTCTGGGGTCTGGTCTTCGCCGTGGAAGCCCGGGCTCGGGAGTCGTTTGTGCTGATGGAAGCTTCCGAAGCCGTGGATTTCCTGGAATGGAAAAGGGACATGGCGAGGGCGGGCCTCATCGTACGGCACGCCTTTCCTCCGGCGGGCGGCCTCGTCGCCTTTCCGGAAGAGGATCTCGGACGGATCCGGCTGGCCCTCCCCCCCGGCGCGGTTTTCCACGAAGGGGAACCGGGCCCGGAAGCGCTCGAACGCCTGCAGGCCACCGACGCCGGTCGGGCCCTGCTGGCGGCGTACCTCTCGCTGACCCGGTCGGAGGCCCCACCCGCGGGTGATCTTCCCCCAGGCCTCCCGCTGGACCGCGACGCCTTGGCTCCCCCCGAGCCTCCCGGGCGGGCTCCCCTCGCCGCCTGCGGTGCCACGGCCCTGAAGCGCACGACCTCCGAATACCTGCTGGGCGGAATCTCGGTCAACATCATCCTGCCCGAAAGCAACGGGAGCCTGGACGCTTCGACCGAGAACTGGGACTCGGGCCGGGAGAACACCGTCGTGGGGGAAATCGTCGAGGGCATGAACGACCTGGCCGGGTACTTCGCCGCCAGGGGCCTGGCGTCCTCCCTACAACCCACCTTCTCGTACCACCCGTACTACGGGCGGACCAATGCGGCGGCCCAGACGGCCTACGAACCCATCAGCCGGAGCGCCGACCCGAATAACGATCCGGGGGCGGGAGAAGGACTGTGGGTCCGGGAGATCCTCGGAAACCTGGGATACTCGCCCCTCTTGAGCAAGTGGGACATGGGATACGAGTTCAACGGGGACACCCGCCTGAGCGACGGGACCGATTGGGCGTTCACGGTCTTCGTGGCGGACAGCTACAACGACTCGGACGGCCTCTTCGCCGATTCCCGTTTCGCCTACGCCTGGCTCTCGGGGCCCTACGTCATCATGACCTACGACAACGACGGGTGGAATATATCAAGAATGAACGAGGTGACCCGTCACGAAACGTGCCACATCTTTCATGCCCTGGACGAATACGCGAGTTCGGGGTGCACCTGCTCCCAGGTGAGCGGGTACGTCAATTACGCCAACCAGAACTGCAACCGATCGTGCCTCATCAACCAGAATTGCATCATGAACGAGGCGAGCCGCCAGACGGGGATGTGCGCGTACACGGCCGGACAGATCGGCTGGGGGGACGCGGATTCGGACGGCATCCCCGACCCCGTGGACATCGCACCGGACACCTCCTTCACGGCCTACACGCCCAATCCCACCCGTTCAGGCCACCTCCTGCTCACCGGGTCAGGATTCGTCGTCGCCCGGACCAGCCAGAGCGTGTACGGATACGGGTGCGACGTGAATATCCTGGACGTGGCCGGAGTCTCGTGGCGGGTGAACGGAGGGTCCTGGCAGGCGGCGCTCCCCATCGACGGGTATTTCGACGGGCCCTCCGAAGCCTTCTACTTCAATGCCTCCCTGGCCCCGGGGATCCACGTCTTCGAGGCCGTCTCCGCCGACTCGCTGGGACAGCCCGACGCCAGCGCGGCATCGACCTCCGTCCAGGTGCTGGGACTCCCTGGCGTTCCCGACGGAACGGGGCCTGGCGCCGCGATGCAATGCGCGAAGCTGGACCCGTCCGGTTCCAGCATCCAGATCCAGTGGGACCAGGCGACGTGCAACCCGCCCGGGAACCACCTCGTTGCGGGGTACGGCTCAGGCCTGCCCGCGTCCTACGGGGGGATCTACGTTCCCGGCCTTCCGACGTCCTACTGCAATCTGGGCACGACGGGGACCGTGGTCCTTCCGATTCCCTTCGACCCCTCCACCGATCCGACGCGGTTCATCTGGTGGGTCATGGTCCCCGACGGCGGGCCCGGAGAGCCCTGGGTCGAAGGCTCGTGGGGAAAGAACAGCGGGGCCCTGGAGCGGTCGGGCCCCGGTGCCTACGGCGCCAGCGGCCTTTGTCTCGCGAGCGACAAGGACACGGGCGTCGCCTGCGGCCACTGAAGGGGGTCCTTCCGGCCCGTCGGAAGCCCGCTCCCCCCCCCCCCAAGAAAAGGGGAGCGGAGATCCGAGCGGTGCACGGTCGCCCGATCGAAGGATAGAGACGCACGAAGCAGGAAGGGAGAGGTCCTGGAACGTTTCCGTTCCACCTGTCCCTCACCAGAACCAGCGCCAGGTGACGAGGGATTCGGCGGACTCGCGGTCCACGGCCTTGGAGAAGAAGAACCCCTGGGCGTACTCCACCTTGAGGGCCTTGATCTTGGCGAGCTGCTCACGGGTCTCCACCCCCTCGGCGATGACTTCCTTGCCGAGGTTGTGGGCCATGGTGACGACGGTGCGCACGATCTCCAGGCTCTCGGGGTCGGTGTCCATCTTGGAGATGAAGGACTTGTCGATCTTCACGGTGTCGATGGGGTAGCGCCTCAGGTAGCTCATGGACGAGTATCCGGTCCCGAAGTCGTCCACGCAGAGCTTGACGTTCTGGGCCTTCATCTGGGCCATCATGTCCCTAGCATACTCGGCGTGCTCCATGATGACGCTCTCCGTGAGCTCCAGCTTCACCGTGGCCCCCTCGACCCCGTACTCCCGGAGGGTGAGGTCGAGCTGGGTGGTGAGCTCTGGCCTCAGGAACTGGATCCCCGAGAGGTTCACGCTCATCAGGAGGGGCGGGGTCCGAGGGTGGCGGCTCTGCCAGGACCGGAGCTGCTTGATCGCCTCCTTGAGCACGAAGAGGCCGATGGGGATGATGAGGCCCGTCTCCTCGGCCAGGCCGATGAACTCGGCGGGCCAGACGAGCCCCCGCCGGGGGTGCTGCCAGCGGACGAGGGCTTCGAAGCCTGCGGTCCGGCCTGTCTTCAGGGAGACGATGGGCTGGTAATAGACGTGGAACTGGCCGCTCTCCACGGCCCGTCTGAGGTCCGTCTCCATCTGGAAGAGGGCCACGGCGCTTTGGTGCATGGTGGGGTCGAAGAGAACGGAGCGGGACTTGCCCTGGGCCTTGGCTCGGTTGAGGGCCGTGTCGGCGTCGCGGAGGAGCTCCTCCGCGTTCTCGTAGGCGGGAGTTCCGAGCGCCACGCCGATGCTGGCCGCCGTGAAAACCTCCTGGCCCTCCAGCGCGAAGGGCTCCAGAAGGGCCTTGTGGAGGCGCTCGGCGAAGAGCAGGGCGTCGCGGCCCTCCCGTACGTCCTCGATGAGGAGCGCGAACTCGTCCCCTCCCAGCCGGCTCACCGTATCCGCGGGCCGCAGGCACGCTTTCAACCGCTGGGCGATCCCCTGCAGGATCCGGTCCCCCGCCTGGTGGCCGAGGCTGTCGTTCACGACCTTGAAGCGGTCCAGGTCCATGAGGAGAAGGGCGAAACGGGCCTCCTCGGACCGCCTCGACCGGGCCAGGGACTGCCCGGTCCGGTCCATGAAGAGGGCGCGGTTGGGAAGCCCCGTGAGGGCGTCGTGGAAGGCGTCGTGGAGGATCTGCTCCTCCGCGCGGCGGGAGTCGGTCACGTCTCGCGCCACCAGGGCGAAGGCGACGCCGGGCGAGCCGGGGGGGTTCATCCGCGTCAGGGAGAGGGTGAGGTGGACGGTCTCGCCGTCGGGCTTGGTATGAACGGACTCGCCGGAGAACTCCTCCCCCGCGGCGAGGAGCCCGCGGACCAGGTGGAGCGCCTCCTCGGGGGGGGCCGAGTCGGCGAGCCGGGCCATGTTCGCCTTCAGGAGTTCCTCAAGGGAAAGGCCCAGGCACCGGGCCGCCGCCGCATTGGCGTGCAGGACATTGCCGGCCTCGTCCAGGAGGAGAAGGCACTCCTCCAGCAGGTCCGCGGCGCGCAGGATCTCCTCGCGATGGGTCACCGCGCCGGTTTGGCCGCGGGCCGCCTGGCGGGACTCCTTGTGGGACTTCTTGGAGGACACTTCCCCGCACCCCCTCTCCCTCTGTTTCCGTTTCCGCGGCCGTTGGACACAGGATAGGGGGCGGTCGTCCGTGCGTCAAGGGAGGGCCGAGGCGTCCGTTACGGGCCTTCCTCCGCGCTCCTGGCCCTGGCCCACCGGGCCGGCCCCCACGTGCGGGCCACCCGGGTGAAGCGGACCGAGAGGGACTCGCGCCATCCGTCGAAAATCTGGTAGAAGAGCGGGACCACCAGGAGGGTCAGGAAGGTGCCCGCCGTGAGGCCCCCGACGAAGGTCAGCCCCATGGGGGAGTAAGGGATCCCGACGAAGGCCGCCTTCCCGAAGGCCATGGGGAGAAGGCCGAGAATGGTCGTGAGGGCCGTCATCAGGATGGGCCGGAAGCGTTGCCGGGCGGCCTCGAGAAGGGCCTCCTCGCGGTCCGAGCCTTCCTTGCGAAGCTGGTTTACCCGGTCCACGAGAACGATGGCGTTGTTGACCACCACCCCGGCCAGCAGGATGGTGCCGATGACCGCCATGATGTTGAGCTCCGAGCCCATGGCGTACAGAAGCCACCAGGAGCCGGCGAAGGCCAGGGGGATGGAGGTGATGACCACGAAGGGGAGCATGAAGGACTCGAAGAGGACCCCCATGAGAAGGAAGACGAAACAGATCGAAAGGGCGAGCCCCGCCGCGAAGTCCTGGCCGGCGTTGCCCCCCCTCCCGAGGAGATTGGAGGTGGAAACGGTCATCCCCTGGGGGAGCTGCATGGAATTCACTACCCCCATGACGCGCTTCTCCAGCTCCTTCTTGTCTTTCAGAGTCGTGCTGATCTTGAGGCCCAGGGCCGTCCTCCCGTTGAACCGGCTGATTTCCTGGAGCGCCCTCCGGACCTGGAAGGTCGCCACGGAGGCGAGGGGGACGGTCCCGCCCCCGCGGGTGGGGACGGCCAGGTCCCGGATCTGGTCCAGGTTCTCGCGGTCGGACTTCTGCACCTGGATGCGCACCTCCACGTCCTTGCCCTCGTAGCGGTACTTGGGCAGGGGGTACCCGCGCACGGCGTAGGCCACGAGGCTCGAAAGGACCTCCGGAGAGACGTCGTACTGCTGGAGAGCTTCCCGGTCCAGTTGGAGCCGCACCTCGTCGTTGCCCTCCTCCAGGTCCGTGTCCACGGCCACGACGTCCGGTATGAGCTTGAGGCGGCGGACCACCTCGGGGGAGGTGTCCAGAAGCTGTCCCGTGTCGTCCGCCAGTAGGTAGATCCGCATGTCCGCCTCTCCCGAGGAGAGGCTCTGGGACCAGTTGGTGAATTGGGTGACGCCCGGCTGGGTGGGCAGTTCCTTCACCAGGTGCTCGGCCACCCAGGGGACCTCGAGGTCGCTCTCGCTCATGTCCTTGAGAAGGACGCGGATGTTCCCGCGGGTCTTGCTCGCCCAGATCCGGTAGTGCTTGATGTCGTACTTGTCCCTCAGGCTCTCGACCTTCGCTTCCACCTTCCGCATGAAGGCGTCCGAGTCTTCCAGGGTGAAGGCCCCTGGAAAGTTGAACCCCACCCAGATGTTGCGGCCGCTCCCGTTGTCCTCCTCCGTCATGTGCACCCTCTGGAAGGGCACGGCCACCGTGACCACCACGACGAGGGCCAGAAGGGTCAGGGCGGCGGATCGGTGGTGGAGGGTCAGGGCGAGGAGGTCCACGTAGCGGCGGTTGGCCCACCCCAGCGTCCGCTCGTACACCCGGTCGCACGCCTTGAGGAGCGCCCCCGGCTCCCGGGCGTCCTTGAGAACGATGGAGGACCAGAGAGGGATGAAGAGCAGGGAAACCAGGAGCGATGCCGCCAGCGAAATGCAGATGGGAATGGCGAGCTGGCCCATGAAGAACCGCATCATCCCGTCCTGGGTGAGGAGGACGGACGGCAGGAAGACCACCATGGTCGTGAGGGTGGACATGAGGATGGCGAGGCTCACCTCGCCCGCCCCTCTCACGGCGGCCTCCCGGGCCGTTCGCCCCTCCTCGGTCATGACCCGGGTCATGTTCTCCACCACCACGACGGAGTTGTCCACGAGCATGCCCACCGAGAGCATGAGGCCCATCATGGAGATGATGTTCAGGGACTGCCCCGCGAAGTACATCACCACGATCGTGATGAGAAGGGCCAATGGGATGGCCAGCGTGATGAGGAGGGTGATCCTCACCCGCCGGAGGAAGTAGAAGAGGAGGAAGGCGGCCAGAAGGCCTCCCACCACGCCGTTGTTGAGAAGGAGGCCGAGCGACTCGGTGATGTACTTGGCGTCGTCGTCGAATTTGATGAGCCGCACGCCGGGATACTGGAGGGAGAGCCGGTCCACCTCCTCGTCGATCCGCCGGCAGACCTCCACGGTGTTCGAAGCCGATTCCTTGAAGATCTCCAGCACGTAGGAGGGTTTGCCGTCGATGCGGAAGTGCCGGGTGATTTCCGGGACCCCGTAGGTCACCTTGGCGATGTCGGAGACCTTGAGCCCGTCCCCGCGGACCGGTAGGCCGGCGATGGACTCGATGGTGGGGTAGCGGGCCACGGACCGGACGAGGTACCGCCGGTTCCCCTCGTCCACGTGCCCCGAGGCGAGGGTGAAGTTATCGCTCCTCAGCCGGCGCGTGAGTTCGTAGAGGTTCACCTGGTGGGCCTTGACGCGGTCCATGTCCAGCTCCACCTGGATCACCTTCTCGTCGGCGCCGCCCACGTCCACCTTGGCGATGCCCGGAAGCCGGAGGATCTTCTGCCCCAGGCCGTTCTTGAGGAGGTAGTAGGGGTCCTCCACGTACCCGTCGAACTGGACCCCCAGGATGTACACCGCCTCGTCGTTGGGGTTGGCCCTCTGGAGGTAGACCTCGCGGACGTCCTCCGGGAGGGTTGGTTTGACGCGCTCCACCCGGTCGCGGGCCTCGGCGTAGGCGAGGCCCATGTCGGTGTTGGAGTCGAAGCGCATGCGGACGACCGCGGCGTCGCTCCGGCTGGTGCTCCAGATGCCGCCGAGGTTTTTCAGGGTCCTGAGGGACTCCTCCACGGGCCGCGTGATCTTGTCCTCCACCTCCGTGGGCGAGGAGTTGGCGTAGGGGATCCAGATCCACATGAAGGGCGGGTTGAAGCCGTCGGGAAGGAGCTGGAGGGGGATCCTGGACGCGGCCACCCCCCCGAGGAGGAGGAAGGAGAAGAAAACCATGAGGGTGGTGACCGGTCTTCGAAGGCTGAAGGCCGGTAGGGAGGAGGTTCTCACGGCTTGCCCTCCCCGCCCGGCAAGGGAGCCGGCGGCGCCCCGGAGGCCCGGCGTCGCTCCGCCAGGACGTAGAGGGTCGGGATGACCACGAGGGTGAGGAGCGTGGAAACCGAAAGGCCCGCCATGACGGTCACCGCCATGGGTTGCTGGAGTTCGGCGCCGGCGCCGATGCCCAGGGCCAGGGGAAGGAGGCCGAAGAGGGTCGTGAGGGTGGTCATGAGGATGGGCCGCATCCGGATGACCCCCGATTGCTCCACCGCCTCCTCGAGCCCCATGTTCCGCTCCCGCAGCTGGTTGGTGTAGTCCACCCAGACGATGGCGTTGTTCACGACGATGCCCGCGAGCATGATGACGCCGATGAAGACGAGGATGGAGAAGGGGATGGAAAAGAGGACCAGGACCGCGACGACCCCGGCGAAGGCCAGGGGAATGGTGGCCATGATGAGGAGGGGATGGAGGAGGGATTCGAACTGGCTCGCCATGACGAGGTACACGAGGAAAACGGAGAGAAAGAGGGCCAGAACGAGGGAGCGGCTGGAGGCGTCCATCTCCTCCTTCTGGCCCGCGATCCGGTACCCTTCCTCCGGCGTCAGCGGGAGGCGGGCCATGGCGTCCTCGATCCGCTTCGCGACGCCCCTCAGCCCCAGCCCTTTGAGGTTCCCGGAAAGGACGGCCACGCGCTGCTGGTTCACCCGGCGGATTTCCGAGGGACCCACGCCCGTCCGGATCTCGGCCACGGCCGCGAGGGGCACGGCCGCGGCGGCGCCCGGGTTGACGACGAGGTCGGCGAGCTGGGCGAGATTGGCGCGGTCTTCGGGGCGGACCTGGACGCGGATGTCCACTTTTTCCCGCCCGCGATCGAAGCGGCTCTGCACCTGTCCGAGGACCTTGGTCCGGACCAGAGAGGCCACGGAGGCGATGTCCAGCCCGTACTGCGCCAGGCGCTGGCGGTCGTAGGCGATCTGCACCTCCGGATTGCCCCTCGAGAGGGAGTTCTGGACGTCGGTGAGCCCGGGAACGCCGGCGAGTTCGCCCATGGCTTCGCGGCTGAGCGCCTTGAGCCGCTCCAGGTCGTTGGCGTAGATCTCCACCTCGATGGGGGTTCTCGTGGAAAAAAGGGACGGGTAGCGGACCTGGGCCTTGAGGTCGGGCACCGAAGCCAGGAGCCCCCGGATGGCCTCCAGCGCCCTGCTCTCCACGGCCCGCATCCGCCCCTTGGGCGTGAGCACGACGGTCAGGGTGGAGGAATACTCGCCGCCTTCGGTTGTCGTCAGATCATCCTTGGCGACGCCCGATTGGATGGCCACCTCGGTCACCTCGGGGAGAGCCATGATGTCCTTGGCCAGCCGGCGGACGGTGGCGTCGGTCACTTCGAGGGGGGTGCCCACGGGCAGGGTCGCCTCCACCACCAGGGTGCGGTTGTGGATCTGGGGGATGAGTTCGGCGTCCAATGCGAAAAACCCCGCCACCATGAAAAGGAGGGCGACGCCCACCGAGGCGAGGACCCTCGCGGGACGCCCGACGGCTCCCTGGACGATCTTTCTGTACAGGACCATGAGCCGGTCGTAGGCCCCGTCGAAGGCCCGCAGGGGCCGGGCCAGGAGGCGCCCGGCCAGAAAGCCCCCGGCGCCCGCGGCCCACAGGAAGGCCAGCTCTCCCGCCGCGATCGCCAGCCGCAAGGCGTATCCCGAGACGCCTGCGGCCATGGCCATGAGGGCCATCAGGAGGCGGAACCCGGCCCAGAGGGGCCACCGCGCCGCGAGGAGAAGCCTCGAGAGGCTCCGTCGGAGGGGGGAGGAAGCCTCGGCGCCCGGCGGCAGGGCGGGTCGTCCCGATTCGGGCCACAGGGGTTGACCCAGGGCCAGGAAGGCCGGAAAGGACAGGAGGCGCCCCATTCGGGCCAGGGTTCCGGGGGCCTGTGCCAGGTGTGCCCGGGCCTGGGCCCAGTGGCGGGGAACGAAGATCTCCACGGCGAGGGAGCCGCCGGTCGCGGATCGGCTCGACCACTCCCGCGCGGCGAGCATGGGAATGAAGAACAGGGAGAGGGCCAGGGAGGCCAAAAGGGAGTAAACCACCGTAAGGGAGAGGTCCTTGAAGACCTGGCCGGCGATGCCTTCCACGAACACGATGGGGAAGAAAACCGCCACCGTCGTGAGGGTGGAGGCGGCCACCGCCATCCCCACCTCCCTGACGCCGCGCAGGGCGGCTTCCCGGGGCGGATCGCCCTCCTCCCGGCAGCGGGAGATGGACTCGAGCACGACGATGGCGTTGTCCACGAGCATCCCCACGCCGAGGGCCAGCCCGCCCAGGGACATGATGTTGAGCGTGACCCCCGAAAGATACATGGCGGCGAAGGTGGCGATGACGGAGAAGGGGATCGAAAGACCCACCATGAGGGTGGGGGGGAAGCGCTTGAGAAAGAAATAGAGGACGACGATAGCGAGCAGGCCGCCGCCCACGGCGGCGCTCTTGAGGTTGCCGATGGCCAGGCTGATGAAGGAGGCCTGGTCCGAGACGATCTTCAGGGCAACGTCCTTGGGGAGGCCGTCGGCGAGGGGCGGGGTCCCTCCTCGACCGGGACCGGGGCCCGCCGGTTCTTTCTTCACCGCTTCGGGGGGGCGGGGACGGCCCGAGGGGCCGAAGAGCCTCTGGCGCAGGGCCTGGCTCAAGCCCACGATGTTCGCGTCGGCCTCCTTGAAAACCTCCAGTTCCACGCTCTCCTGGTCGTTCACCCGGGTCACCATGTCCCGGTCCCTGAAGGAACGCTCCACGCGGCCGAGGTCGCGGATGCGGAGGGGGACCCCCTCGCGCTGGCTCACGACGGCGTCCTCGATCTCCCTCAAACTCCGGAACTCGTTGACGGTCCGGACGATGTACTCGGTGGATCCCTCCTTGAGTTTTCCACCGGCCAGGTTGATGTTCTGTTCCGCCAGCGCCCGGTTCAGGGCTTCGATGTTCAGGTTGGCGAGGCTCAGTTTCTGTTCGTCCAGAAAGACCCGGACCTCCTCCTCCAGGCCCCCGCGGACCTTGACGGCCGCCACGCCGGGGGTTTTCTCCAGTTCCCGCTTGAAATCCTGGTCCGCGTAAGTCCGCAGGTCCATCAGGTTGACGGGTCCGTAGAGGGAAATCCGCATGACCGGATCCTGGGTGGGGTCGTACCTCAGGATCAAGGGCTTTTCGGCCTCGTCTGGGAGGAAGACCCTTTCCAGCTTCTCCGAGACCTCCTGGGTGGCCAGGTTCATGTCCGTGTTCCAGTCGAATTCGAGAAGGATGTCCGAGGCGTCGGTCTTGGATACGGACTGAATGCGCTTGAGGTGGGTTACGACCCCCAGGGCCTCCTCGAGCGGGATGGAGACGTTGTTCTCCACCTCCTCCGGCGCGGCGCCCTCGTAGGTCGTGCGGACCGTGATGGTCGGATAGTTCAACTCGGGCATCAGGGAGAGGGGGATCCGGCTCAGGGATACGAGCCCGAAGACCACCACCCCGATCAGGATCATGGTGACCGTTACGGGCCGATCCACGGCCAGCCGGTACAGCGTGCCGGTGGCCTTTTGGGTAGTCTCATCCTGCATGGGGTTCACCCTTCCCTCCTGGGGGCGTGCCGAAGAACGGGTTGTGGAAGGCTCCGACCTGCGGCGCCGGACGAATCTCAGAAGCCGAGGGCCAGGGAGGCGTTGCCGCCTCCGGCGGAAGGCAGGACCTTGACCGGGCTGCCCTCCTTGAGACCGCTCTGCCCGATGGTGACGACCCGGTCCCCGGGCCCCAGGCCCTTGAGGATCTCCACGTTCATGGGGTCGGAAAGGCCCGGCGTGACCGCGGTCTTGTGGGCCTTGTCCTGTCGGACCAGGAAGACCATCGGGCTTTCCCCCTCGTAAACCAGGCACTTCTTCGGCACGACCAGGGCGTTCCGGTGGGTGTCAAGAACCACGTTGGCCGAAAGGAACATGCCGGGGCGGAGGAGCAACGAGGGGTTTTCGAGGGCCACGGTAACCTTGAAGGTGCCCGTGGCGGGATCGGCCACGGGGGCCACGCGCTCCACGGAGCCGGCGAAGGGCCGGTCGGGGAAGGCATCGGATCGCACCCGCACGTCCGCGCCCGGCCGGACGGAGGCCACGTTCTTTTCCGGGACGAACAGGTTGGCCTTCACGGTGGCCATGTCCACGAGGGTGAAGAGCTGCTGCTGGGGCTTGACCAGATCCCCCATCCGGACGAGTCGCTGGGCGACGACGCCGTCGATGGGCGCGGAAATGGTGGCCTTCTCCAGGTTCACGCGGGCCTGGTCCCTGGCGATGCGGGCCTGGTCCAGGGCGTAGCGCACCTGGTCGTAGGTGTCCTGGCTGATGAGTCGTCCGCGGTACAGCTCCTCCGAGCGGGAGAAGTCGGCCTGGGCCTTGTCGAGGGTGCTCTGGGCCATCTGGAAGGACAGGTCCAGCTCCTGCCGCTTCAGGCGAGCGAGGACCTGCCCGCGGCGCACCTGCGTGCCTTCCTCCAGGGGCGGAGCCTCCACGATACCCGTGGTCTCGGAATACACGGGAACCTGGTTTTCGGAGAAGACCGTTGCCGTCAGGTTGAGGGTGGATTCCATGGAGGTGAGGAAGGGATGGGTCACTTCCACGGGGACGGCCTCCGCCTTGTCCTTCTCGGTTTCCTTGTCCCTGGCCTGGACCGGTTTGTCCGGGCTGCAGGCGAGGGTCAGGGAAAGGGCGGCGGCGGCGAGGAGGGCGATCAGAGCTTTCAAGGACGGCATGGTGTCTCTCCCCTTACACCCCTCCCTACGCAAGCCGGGGCCAAAAAGTTCCCCTGTTGGCCGGCAGGGTCGGAGTCGGGGACCTTCGGGGCGCGGAAAAACGGAGGCCGGGGCGCCAGGCCCCGGCCTCCAAGCGGTGTCCAGACGCCACCCGGTGGCTACTTCTTCTTGACGTCACCCGTGGCGGCCCCGTGGAGCTTGACTTCCACCTTCTCTTCGAGGTGGTCGTAGTACTCCTTCAGGACGGCGATGACCTCGGGCTTGGAGAACTCCTTGGGCACGGGCTTGCCCTCGCTCATGAGCTTGCGAAGGAGGGTCCCGGAGAGGAGGAGGCGGGCGCCGCCCTTGTAGTTGCCCTCGTCGTCGATGACGGCCTTGCTCTCGTGCGGGCAGGTCTTCATGGAGGCCATGGTGCCGCACTCGTAGCAGTAGAAGGTCCAGTCCATGCAGAGGGGCT
>JBFMHB010000066.1 GCA_040752915.1 Acidobacteriota bacterium | reverse complement strand
CCCGGCCGTCCCCCCGGCCCCCGAGACGCCGGGGCCCACGGGCATTCGAAACCCGGAGGCCCCCCCCGCAAGGGCCCGCAGCGGTGGAGTCCGGACCAGCCGGCTTCGTTCCCGGACCAGCCGGGCCGAGCCGCCCGCTCCCGTGACGGGGCGGCGCACCGTGATTCGAAACCTGGAGGGCCTTCCCGCAAGGGTCCGCCCAGGGGGAGTTCGGGCCGGCCGGCGTCGTTCCCGGACCGTTCCGGCCGCCCCCCCCGCCCCGGTGACGCGGGGGCGCGCCGGAGGTCGAAGCCCGGAGGGCCTCCCCGAAAGGGCGCTCCCACCCGCAAGCCTCGGGGCCGTCCCTCCGGAAAACCCACTCACACCAAGGAGCCCCGCCCATGAGCATCCCCGTCCCGCCGTACATCGAGGCCATCCGTCCCTACGTCCCCGGCAAGCCCGTTCAAGAGGTGGAGCGGGAGCTGGGCCTGAAGGGGACCGTGAAGATGGCCTCCAACGAAAACCCGCTCGGGCCCTCCCCCAAGGCGGTGGAGGCCGTCCGCGCCTTCCTGGGGGACCTCCACATCTACCCCGAGGGCAGCGGCTTTTACCTCTGCCAGGCCCTGGCGCGATGCTTCGGCGTGGAAGCGGGCAACGTGGTTCTGGGGAACGGGTCCGTGGAACTGGTGGAGATGTCCGCCCGGGCCTACCTGAACCGGGAGGCCGGCGCCGTCTACAGCGCGGGCTCCTTCGCCATGTACCCCATCGCCTGCCAGGTGGTGGACGCCCCCCAGAAGGCCGTGCCCATGCGGGGGCGCAACCACGACCTCGACGCCCTCCTGGCAGCGCTGGACGAGCGGACCCGCCTCCTCATCCTGGACAACCCCATCAACCCCACGGGACGGTACGTGCCCCGGGGGGAACTCGAGGCCTTCCTCGAGAGGGTCCCTCCGAACGTGCTGGTGATCCTGGACGAGGCCTACAAGGAGTTCGTGAAGGCCCCCGACTACGGCTCCGTGATGCCGCTCCTCTCCCGCTTCCCCAACCTCCTGGTCCTCGGGACCTTCAGCAAGGCCTACGGCCTGGCTGGGCTCCGGGTGGGGTACGGCGTGGCCGGGCGCGAGGTGACGCAGACCCTCCACAAGGTGCGCTCTCCGTTCAACACGACGAGCGCGGCCCAGGTGGCGGCGATGGCGGCCCTGGAGGACGTTGAGTTCGTGGCCCGTGGCGTGGCCTTGAACGCGAGGGAGCTGCCGAGGCTGGCGGCGGGATGCGAATCCCTCGGCCTGACCGTGACGCCCTCGGTGGCGAACTTCGTCCTCGTGGACTTTCCAGAAGACGCCAACGATACCTTCCAGGCCCTCCTGCGGGAGGGCGTCATCGTGCGTCCCATGAAGGGAAACGGCTATCCCCGGTCCCTGCGCGTCTCGGTCCACACCCCCGAGGGAAACGACCGCTTCCTCGAAGCCGCCCGGAAGATCCTCGGCCGATAGGCAGAAGAGTCGCCTTCAAGAAAGAGGCTCCTGTTGCGAATCTGTGCGTCTCGAAGGGCGGGGCAGGCCGCCCAAGCGCTGGGTGCGCTTGGCTTCGGGCGGGCCGGCCTGCCTGGCTCGGTTCCATTCGCCTCCCCCCCCACTCTAATGAGTGCGCCGGCGGCGTCGGACCATCTGCTTTGTCAGGCTTCGCGGGCGGACACGCTCCACATACACAAGCACGAGTCGGTGTCCGCCCGTTCGCCTTTCGCGCATCTGGCCCACCGGCGCCGGGACGCCGCCATCCGCCTTCGGCGGACGGCGATTCAGCTCGGGGGCCTGCACAGATTTTCCAGACGAGCCAAGAAAGATGGCCTTGCGCCCCTCGAAATGTTACCTCTGAAGTAATCTTGCATCTTGACCACTCTGAGGACGGAGAAATGGCGCTTCGTCGCGAGGGGTGGCGTCCGGTGGGAGTGCCCCCCGTGAAGGCGAAACATCCCGCCGGCAAGGAGTGGTTCCATGATGTACCGAAGGCCGTGGAGGGTTCTGGCTCTGGCTCTGGTGTCGATCCTGTCCGTCTCCCGGGTGTCATGGGCTCAGGAGCAGAAGAAACCCTCGGTCGGTGAGGCGGGGCGGATCCCGCTCATCGGCGAGGAGGCTCCGGCGTTCACCGCCGAGACCACCCAGGGGACGATTCGCTTCCCCCAGGACTTCAAGGGCAAGTGGGTGATTCTCTTCAGCCATCCCGCCGATTTCACGCCCGTCTGCACCACGGAGTTCATGACCTTCGCCACGATGCAGCCCGAGTTCGAGGCCCTCAACACCAAGCTGGTGGGGCTCTCCATCGACAGCAACTACAGTCACATCGCCTGGCTTCGCACGATCAGGGAGAAAATCGAGTACCGCGGCCTGAAGAACGTCGAGGTGACGTTCCCCCTCATCGCCGACCTCAAGATGGAGGTGGCGAAACAATACGGCATGCTCCAGCCCTCGGCCAGCGACACCAAGGCGGTCCGGGCGGTCTTCTTCATCGACCCCGCCGGGAAGATCCGGGCCCTCCTCTACTACCCCCTCAGTAACGGCCGCAACTTCCAGGAGATCAAGCGCCTTCTCCTCGCCATGCAGACCGCCGACGCCAACCAGGTGGCCACCCCCGCCGACTGGCAGCCGGGCGACGACGTCATCGTCCCCCCGCCGGGCTCCTGCGGTGTGGCCAAGGACCGCATGGACAAGACGCCGGGAGACACGCACTGCTACGACTGGTTCTTCTGCACGAAGAAGCTCCCCCGGGAGGTGGCTTCCGCCGGCCAACCCTGAGAATCTGTCAGCAGACCATGGCGGGCGGGGGTCGCGGCCCCCGCCCTTTTTTTCTGTTCCGGTCGGAGGCGGAGACGGGGCCCGGATCGGGAATGGCTTCAGATCCTCGCCGGCGCGGATTTTCTCGCGCGCCTCGCGGCGGAGGGGCCTCACGGGTTCGATCAGGCGATCTTCTTGAGCCCCTCCACGACGTCAGGGTGGTAGCGCAGGCCGGCCCCTTCGGATAGTTCCTGGAGCAGGACCCGGCGGTCCTTGGGGATCTTGTACCGGCGCGTGGGGGTGGTGGCGGCCTCGAACGCGTCGGCGGCGCCCACGATGGCCGCGAGAAGGTCCGGGGGGCGTCCCTCCGGGTAGCCCGTCCCGTCCATGTGCTCGTGGTGTCCCTTGACGATGGGAGCCACCTCCTCCATGCCGATCCTCTGGAGGATGTGCGCGCTGTGCAAGGGGTGCTCCTTGAGGATGTCCCACTCCCTGGGGCCGAGGGGCGCCAGCTTGTTGAGGAGCGACCACGGAGTCTTCAGCTTGCCGATATCGTGCAGGAGCCCGCCCACTTCCAGCAGCTTCAGGTCCAGATGGTGGTTGGGCATCGCGTTCAACACCTCGCCCAGGCGGACCGAGAGCCGGCTGACGCCGTGGGAATGGGACCGGCCGGTGTACCAGTCCTTGTCTTCCAGGAGCTGAATCAGATCCTGCACGAGAGCCCCGTGACTCGCGCTCTTCCGATGGCCCTTGAGGCCCCGAAGCACGTTGAGCGCCTGCTCCAAGATGTCCTGCTCCTCTCCGATGCGGCGGTAGCGGATCCCCTCCCGGATCGCCTTCCGGATCCAGTGATACGCGTCCTCCCAATGGCCCTCCAGGGCCGCGATCACCGAAAGGAGCCTCGAGTGCACGGCCAGAAAGGACAGGTCCTCGGAAGCGCCCCCCGGGCCTCTCCGGGTCAGGGGCAGGAGGAGCGACTTGGCGAAATCGAGCCTTTCCTCGACGATGGCCAGCATGGCCGCGTTCACGAGGAGGAAGCTGCGGTGCGTGTCCCTCAGGGGCTCCCCTTCGAGCTGGGAGAGGTACTCGCGCGCGCGGCGCCCGTGCTTCACCCTTTCCTCACCTGCCGCCGAAAGGCCCTGCCTCAAATAGCATTCCATGAGGTTCAGGCGGAGGCGATTCCCGTAGTCGGCCTTGGTCGCCCTCGTCCATTTGGGGAAGTCCTCCTCGGCGAGCCCTTCCGCCATGGATGCGGCCTCGCGGAAGGAGTGTTCGGAGGCCTCATAATCTTCCCTGAACGCGTGGATGATGCCCTCCAGGTTGATCAGGTTGGCGTAGGCCGCGGAGGCTTGCCCTTTGGCCGCCTGGCGACCCTGCCTGCAGGCCTCCAGGGCCTCCTCGAAGCGGTAGAAGTCCCTTGCGCTGGCCGCCAGGGAAGTGGTGGCGCGCAGAAAGCCGTCGATCTCTCCCTCATCGAGAAGGACCCCCCTCCATAGATCCCCCAGGACGTAGCGGTCGATGTCGTCGCCCTTCGCAAAGAGTTGGAAAAGGAGAGGGCCCAGGACCTCGTCCCACTTCCTGACCGGCGGCCGCTTGTTCCTCGGCGAGTCGGCCACCTGGATCAGAAGATCGGTGACCCGAGCCACGTGCACGGCGTGGAGCTCCAGTTCGCCTTCCGAGGCATTCGGAAGGGAGGGCGTGGCCTCCAGATTCCGGGCGAACTCCTCGAGGACAAGCCTCTCTTCGGTCCAGGCCTTCATGGAGCCGCCTCCACGCGCCATGATTGTATAGATGGTCGGCCCCGCAAGCCACCCGTATCCCGTCTCCACGAGGTCGGGCCCCGCTACGGAAGGCCCTCCCTTCTTTCTTGGAGGGTCTCGGGGGCCTTACAATGAACGCATGATCGCCGTCGCGGCAGCGGAGCGCATGATGTTCGATGAGGGAGGCAACAAGGGCGCGGCGCGCCGGCTTTCCCCTTCCCGATCCAGGTTCGCGGGGCGGCCATGATCGTGGTCACGTCTCACACCAACGCGGATTTCGACTCCCTTTCGTGCATGGTGGCCGCCCTGAGGCTGTACCCCGGCGCGACCCTGGTGCTGCCCGGGGCGGCCGAAAGCCTCCTGCGCCGCTGGATGGAAAGGCACCGGGACGAGATTCCGCCCGTCCATTCCACCAAAGGGCTGAGGGCCTCCTCGGTGGAGCGCCTGGTTTGCGTGGACGTGTCGAGCCGGGACCGCATCGGTTCGCTGGCCGGCCTGCTCCTGGACCGGGAGCCGCCGGTGCCCCTCGACGTCTTCGACCACCACCCCGGCCAGGGAGATCTGGCGGGGGAGTACACCCGGGTGGAGGAGGCGGGTTCCTGCACGGCGGTCATGGTGAAGGAGCTCGCGGAGAGGAACCTGACCCCCACGCCCTTCGAGGCCACCCTGTTCCTCCTCGGGGTTTACGAGGATACGGGGTTCCTGGCCTACCCGACCACGCGCCCAGCGGACTTCGAGGCCGTGCTGAAGTGCCTCCAGTGGGGCGGGTCCCTGGACCAGGTGGCGCGCGTCCTGAAGAAAGGGTTCACGGAAGAGCAGATGCGGCTCCTCGCGGAGGTCTTCGACAACCTGGAGACCTTGAGCGTGGGAGGAGTTCCCGTCCACCTCAGCGTGGTCAACGCCGAGGCGTACGTTCCCGACCTCTCCATCCTGGCCCACGAGATCCTGGCCATGGAGGGCATGGAGGCGCTCTTCCTCCTGGCGTACATGGAGAACCGGGTCCACCTCATCGCCCGGTCGCGTTCGCCCCTGGTCAACGTGGCCGAGATTCTGGACGTGCTGGGCGGCGGGGGCCACCCCTCGGCCGCCTCGGCCGTCGTCCGGGGCAAGACCGTGGCCGAGGTCCGGGCCCTCCTCCTCGACGAACTCACCTCCGCCCGGCCCGTGGGCCTCAAGGCCCGGGACATCATGAGCCGGGACTTCCAGCGCATCGGCGAGGGAGCCACCGTTCGGGAGGCCTTCTCCGACATGAACCGCTTCCGGGTCAACGCCCTTCCCGTGTTTTCGGGGGACCGCCTGGTGGGGGTGGTGACCCGCCAGGAGGTGGACGGGGCCCTCCAGCACGGGCTCACGGAGGTGCCGGTCCTGGACTTCGTCATCTCGTCGCCTCCGCTCCTTCCGCCCGACACCCCCGCCGAGGAGGTCCGCCGCCGGATGCTCGAGCAGAACTGGCGCATCGTCCTCTTCGGCGAATCGGAGGACAAGGTCGAAGGGCTCCTCTCCCGGATGAGCCTGTTCAAGGCCCTCTACCGCAGGGAGCCCGCCGCCCTGGCCCACCGTTCCGGGGGACAGCCCTCCCCCAAGGAGATCGCCTACCTCATCAAGGCGGCCTTCTCCCCTCAGGACCTCGCCCTCCTGAGAGAGCTCGGGGAATTGGGCGAAGAGCGGGGCTCGCCCTGCCTCCTCGTGGGGGGAGCGGTGCGGGACCTGCTCCTCGGAAAGCCCGTGAAGGACGTGGACTTCGTGGTGGAGGGCGACGCGGCGGCCCTGGCCGAGGCGTGGGCCGAACGGAAGGGGGGGCGGGTGCGGACCCACCGCGCCTTCGGCACCGCCCTCTGGATCCGGCCCGACGGAGGGAAATGGGACTTCGCCACGGCGCGGGCCGAGTACTACGAACAGCCGGCGGCCCTGCCCACCGTGGCCCACGCGGCCCTGTACCAGGACCTCTACCGCCGGGACTTCACCCTCAACACCCTCGCCCTCACCCTTTCCCCGAAAGGCTTCGGGGAGATCCTGGACCTCTTCGGCGGCGTCCGGGACCTCAAGTCCGGCCGGATCCGGGTCCTCCACGGGCTCTCCTTCGTGGAGGATCCCACCCGCGCCTTCCGCGCCGTCCGCTTCGCCGTCAAGCTCGGCTTCACCCTCCCGCCGGAGACGGCGAACCTGATCGCGGCGACCATCAAGCAGGGGGTCTTTCGCCACCTCTCCCCCAAGCGCGTCCTTTCGGAGGTGGAGCAGATCCTCTCGGGCCCCAACGCGGTGGAGGGTCTCAAGGCCATGGAGGAGCACAAGCTCCTCAAGGTTTTCTGGCCCGCCTTCAAGCTCACGCCCAAGGTCCTGGACACGCTCTACCGGGTCCAGCAGGGGCTGGGCTTCTTCGAGACGCACTTTCCCGAGACGCCGGTGAACCGGCCGGCCGTCTACCTCATGGCCCTCACCGAGCGTCTGCCCACGGCGGAGCTGGAAGCCTTCCGCGCCCACTACCCCTTTTCGCAGGAGACCCGGACCGTCCTCGACGAATACAGGTCCTTCACGTGGCGCGCACTGAGGGACCTCTCCCGGGATGAAACCTGCACGGCGGGATGCGCTTACCGGGCCCTCCACGCCATGCCCCTCAGCCTGGCCCTCTTCCTCCTGGCCAAGGTCCAGGGGCCCCAGAGGCAGTCTCTGGTGCGCGACTTCATCGTGAGGGATCGCTTCACCGCCCTGGCCATCACCGGCACGGACCTCATCGAGGCCGGCGTTCCACCCTCTCCCGCCGTGGCGTCGGCCCTGCTGGAAACGCGCGTGGCCAAGGTGGACGGGAGGGTGCGGACCCGGGAGGAGGAACTGGCCTATGCCCTGGAGGCGGCGCGAAGGGGGCGGCCGACCTCCAAGGAGGAGACATGACCGGCGCACTCTGGCGGCGCGTCCTCCTGCCGGCGGCGCTCCTGGTCCTCTCGTCGGTCCTCTCCGGGTGCCGCGCCGACGCCTTTTCGAAGCCCGTCGCGGCCCCTCCGACCGTCGTTCTGGTCACCGTGGACGGGGTCCGCTGGGACTATCCGGACCGGTTCGGTCTGGAAACCTTCGCCGCCATGCGCCGCTCGGGCCTGTCGGCGGAGCGACTCCTTCCGCCCTTTCCCTCCCTCACCTGGGTGTGCCACGCCACGCTGGCCACGGGGACCTACCCGGACAAGCACGGGATCGCCGCCAACGGCTTCCTGGACCGGGCCTCCGGAACGCGTTTCTCCAAGGAGCCCGAGGCGCGGTGGCTCCTGGAGCCGCCCGTGTGGGCCTTGGCCGAAGGGGCCGGGATCAAGAGCGCCGTCCTCTCCTGGCCTCTCTCCGACGGGGACTGGCACGGCGTCGCGCCCTCGTACCGTCGCGGATTCCAGAAAGGGAAGGGGGGAAGCGACGAAGCCACCGTGGAGGCCCTGCTGGACCTCTTGGGGATGCCTCCGGACCGGCGCCCCCGCCTGATTCTGGCCTGGACGAGCGGCGCCGACGACGAGGGCCACGACGAGGGGCCGGAGGGGCCCGCCGTCCGGCGGGCCATGGTCCGGGCCGACGCAACCCTCCGGCGCCTGCGGGAGGGCATCCGCGCCCTCGGTCCCAAGACGCCCGTGGTGCTGGTCGTGGCCAGCGACCACGGGATGTCCTCCGTGGAGCGGGCCATCGACCTGGCGGCCCTCGTTCCCAAGAAGGCCTTTCTGCCCTACATCGCCACCTCCGGCCCCATGGCCAACCTCTACACGAAGGACGCGCGCCAGAAGGAGGAGGTCCGCCGGGCCCTCGAGGGCCTTCCGGCGGGGTGCCGGGTCTTCGATCGGGAGTCCTGCCCCCCCGACCTGCACTACGCCGGATGCGCGCGGGCGGGGGACCTCGTGGTCCTCGCCCCTCCGGGGGCCACCTTCTGGGGGTACTCTCCGAAACCCGGCGTCCGCGCCGTCCCGAAGGGCAACCACGGATACCCCGCCTCCAATCCGGACGTGCAGGGCCTCCTGATTCTGGAAGGGCCGGGCGTTCCGGCGGGAAAGACCCTACCCCGGGCGAGCGCCGTGGACGTGGCCCCCACCCTCTGCCGCCTCCTCGGCATCCCCCCTCCCCCCCGGGCCGACGGGAGAAGCCTGATTCCCTAAGAGGAAAGGGATTGGCGAACGGTCCGTGCCGGAACCGGGGAAGGGGACGTCGGGCCGGTTTGCGGGAGGGGCCGGAACGGGGGGATCAATCGTGTCCGGCCGCTCCGGGGCGCACCCGGAGCGGCCGAACGGACGGCGAACAGGTCAGAGGGGGCGGGACTCGGCAGCCTTGGGGACGGGACCGGAGACGACTTCGTGCTCGCGCCCCGGCTTCTCCGTCAGGGCGAGGGCGCTGCCGCGGGAGCGCTCCTTGAGGCGCTGGTATCCCCGGGCGAGCTTCTGTCGGGTGTCCTTTCCCGAGGCGGGGGCGAGGAGGAGGGCGGCCACGCCGCCGGCGAGGACGCCGAGGCTGGTGGCCCACAGGATCTGGCCGGTTTCCTTCTTCATGGGGAACCTCCTAAAGGCAGGGGCGCGCACGGGCGCCGTTCCAGGGTGGACATCCGTCAGAAACCGGGAGCCCGCCGCTCTTCATCCCGGCCAGGGCGTGACCGGCGTCACAGAGGGAGCCAAGGGCCTCCGGTCCGGGTTTCCTGCTAGAGTGGGTCGGCCCGCGATGCAAGGGCGCGGCAAATGGGTGGGCCGGCCTGTGGGGAGTGGAGGACGCCTTGGAGAAGATGACCGCCGGGATACGCAACCTCCTCTGGGCTCAGGTGGCCTCGCAGATGGGAGACGCCGCCTTCACGGTCCTCCTGTTCTGGGCCGTCCTGGAGCGGAGCGACTCGCCGTGGGTCCTCGGCGCGGCGGCGGCCCTCAATTACTTGCCCATCCTCCTCTTCGGCCTCCCCGGAGGACTCGCCGCGGACCGGCTTCCCCGCCGCGGCCTCATGGTGGCGGCGGACGCCGTCCGGGCGATCCTCTGCCTCGCCGTTCCCCTCCTGGCCGCCGCCCACCTGGACTCCCCCTGGATCCTGGCCGCCGTGGGCTTCGGCGTGTTCACGGCCTCGGCCTTTTTCAACCCCGCACGGGATGCCATGATCCCCTTCCTGGCCCGGGGAGGGGACCTCGTGAGGGCCAACGCCCGCATCCAGGTGAGCATCCCCCTCGGCTGGCTCCTGGGCCCCGGGGCGTGCCTGCTCTTTCTGGCGTGGTTTCCCACGCAGGCGCTCTTCTCGGGCGTGGGCGCCCTCTTCCTCGTGTCCGTCGGCTTCCTCCTCCTCCTTCCGGCGGAGGCGGCGGTCCCGAGGGGCGCCGGGCGGCTGGGCGCCGAAGTTTTCGGGGGGCTCTCGGTGGCCTGGAGGGACGGGAGGCTCCGCATCCTTCTCCTTCTGACGGCGGCCGACAACCTCCTCATTATGGGCCCGGCCATTGTGGGAACGCCCCTCTTCGCAAAGAGCGTCCTCGGCGGCTCGGGGAGGACCTACGCCCTGCTCGAAGCCTCCCTGGCCCTGGGCGCGGTGGTGGGGATCCCCCTGGCGGAGTGGCTGAACCGCCGCTTCGGGCAGGGGAAGGTGCTCCTGTGGGGGATCGCGGCCGACGGGCTCACCTACCTGCCCCTCCTGTGGGTCTCCTCCACCTGGGCCGCCTCCCTCACGGTGCTTCTCCACGGCGTGTCCATTCCGCTCATCACCGTGACCCGCACGGCCATGGTTCAGCGCATCGCTCCGGCCGAGCACCTGGGGAGGATCTTCGCCCTCTCGGGGATGACCGTGATCGGGCTCACGGCCCTCTCCTCGGGCCTGACGGGGGTGCTCTCCTCCGCGGTTCCGGTGAACGTCCTCTTCGGCGCCGTGGCCGTGCTGGCGGCGCTGTGCGCGCCCGTCGCCGCCCTCAGCCGGCCCTTCCGGGAGGCCTGAGGGTCAGGCCTCCTCCCACCGGAAGCGCCAGACGGCGATGAGGGAGAAGAGGAGGGTGAAGGCGATCAGGATACCGGCGGCGGGAAGGGCGGCCTCCAGGCCGAGGCCCCTCCAGGTTACGGCGTCCAATCCGTCCACGGCCCACCGGGTGGGGAGGGCCAGCGTGGCCCGATTCAGCCAGGCCGGGAAGAGGAAGGCCGGCACCCAGCCGCCGCCCAGCATGACCATCAGAAGGACGGCGAAGATGGCCAGGCCCCGCGTGGCCTCCGGGGTCCGCCCGAGGGCCGCCAACATCACCCCGAAGGCCCCGGCCATGAGGGAGTAGGCGGCGCCCAGCGCGAAGAATCCGATGGCGCTGCCCCGGATCCGCACGCCGAAGACGGCCATCCCGAATCCCATGCAGACGAGGAAGATGAGGAGAGAGAGGAGGGCGCCGCTCACCCCGCGGGACAGGAGCAGGGTCCCCGGGGGAACGGGGGCGGCCCGCAGGCGCCGCCAGATCCCCGAGCGGCGTTCCAGGAGGATTCCCACCCCGAACTCGATGGCCGACATCAGGATGAACTGGACGGCCATGCCGGCGAAGGAGTGGGCGTATCCGTTGTAGACCACTCCCTTCTTCGAGGTGACGGGTTCCGCCACCGCCCGGAAGGGAATCGAGAGGCCGCCCGCCGGTCCCCCGGCGGCGGTTCCTCCGGGCTCCGAGGTGCGTTCCTGCCAGGAAATCACGCTCTGGAGCAGGTTCTGGAGGACCTCCTTGTCCCGGGCGGGCAGGTCGGGATTGGCCTGCACCTGGGCCAGGGAGTCCTCGGCGGCGATCCGGCCCTGGGGGCCCGAGAAGGCCTCCCGGCTCACGGCCTCCATGGCGTGCTGGGTCAGGATGCCCCGGAGCATGGAGGCTTCGGCGACGCGGGAAGGATCGTGAAGGAGGAGCAGGTCGGGCTTCTCGGCCCGCCCGAAGAAGGCGCCCACCGATCGTTCGCCGAATCCCGCGGGGAAGACCAGCGCCGCCGAGGCCTTTCCCTTCCGCACCACCTCCCGCGCCTCGCCGGCGCTCGGCACCCTCCGCACCTCGAGGGCCGGATCTTGGGACATTTTGGCGGTGATCTCCCGGGAGAGGGGGCTTCCGTCCTCGTCGGCCACGAGGACGACAATGGGCGCGCTCTCGGAGGAGGACCCCGAGAACAGGAACCCGAAGAAGGCCGCGATGGCGATGGGAGCGGCGAGGCTGAGGAGAACGGCCCGGCGGTCCGAGAAGAAGAGGGCGAGGTCCTTTCGGACGAGCGCCGCGAAGGGGCGGAGGTTCATGGGTCCCTCAACTCCTTTCCCGTTAGGGCGAGGAACACGGCCTCCAGACCGGGACGCTCGGAGGAAAGGGACGAATACCGGACCCCGTGGGCCCGCAACCCCTCCAGGACGGAGGGAGCCTGGGAGTCCAGGTCCGACAGGTCCACCGAGAGCCGCCCGTCCTCAAGGGAAGCGCCCTTCACGCCGGGGAGGGTCCGAAGGGTCTCCAGCCACGGAGGGTTCTCCGGGGTGTCCGAAATCTGAACGGTGAGGAGCGCGGGGGCGCCGAGCCCGTCGGCCAGGGAGCGGGCCGTCCCCTCGGCCAGGATCCGGCCGTGGTCCATGATCACGATCCGGTCGCAGAGGCGCTCGGCCTCCTCCATGTAGTGGGTCGTGTAGAGAAGGGCCTTGCCCCGGCCCCTGAGCTCTTCGAGGAGGTCGAAGATGGCGTTTCGGCTCTGGGGGTCCACGCCCACGGTGGGTTCGTCCAGAAGGAGGATGGCCGGCTCGTGGAGCAGGCCCGCGGCCAGGTTCAGCCGGCGCTTCATTCCGCCGCTGAAGGTCTTGACCCGGTGGCCCGCCCGGTCCGCCAGCCCCACGAAGCGCAAGGCCCGCTCCACGGCCGCCGCGAGATCCCGACCCCCCAGCCCGTACAGGGCCCCGAAGAGCCTCAGGTTCTCCCCCGCGGAGAGCCCGTCGTAGAGCGCCAGCTCCTGGGGCACGAGGCCCAGGTCGCGCCTGGCCTCGGGACGTCCCGAGGCAAGAAGCTCTCCGTTCAGGCGGACCTCTCCCCCGTCGGGCGGCGTGATCCCGGCGAGCATGGAGACGGTGGTGGTCTTTCCCGCCCCGTTGGGGCCGAGGAGACCTACGATCTCCCCCGCGGCCAGGGTCAAAGACATCCCGTCCACCGCCCGCAGGCTCCCGTAGGACCGAACGAGATTCCTGGCCACCAGCATGTCGGCTCCGCTTTCCATGCATGCCATCCTACGGAAAACGCCCCGGTTGGTTTCAGGCGCCGGTCCGAAGGCGGGCCCCGCCGTCCCTTCAGGCGGGGCCGTAGACCTCGGGCCTCCGGTCCTCGAGGACGCGGATGGACCCGCGGGCGGCCTCCACTTGTCCGAAATCCAGGTCCACGGTGAGGAGGGCTTCGGAGGTCTCGTCGCCCTCGGCGAGGACCTCGCCCAGAGGGCCCGCCGCGACGGAGGTGCCGAAGTAAGTCACGGCGTCCTCCCCGTCCCCCTCGGGACCCACGGCGTTGGTCCCCAGGAAGTAGGCCTGGTTCTCCACGGCCCGGGCCCGCGCGAGGACCCTCCACGGCTCCCGGCGAGGGTACGGGAAGGCCGCCGGGCAGAGGAAGAGGACGGCGCCTTCCAGCGCGCAGGCGCGGAAGAGCTCGGGAAACCGGATGTCGTAGCAGACGGCGAGGCCCGTCTTTCCCCAGGGGGCGTCGGCCACGACCCGCCGGCTTCCGGGGACCACGTGGCGCTCCTCCCCGAAGAGGGAAAAGAGGTGGACCTTCCGGTACTCGGCCAGGGTGTCGCCATCGGGGGTCAGGAGAAAGTGGGTGTTGGCCAGGCGCCCTTCCGCGCTGGGGACCATGTGGGAAAAGCTGAGGAAGAGCCCCGTCGAGCGGGCGATGCGCCGCATCGCCTCCACGGGGGCCGCGAGTTCGCCTGCGTGGGCCTGGAGCCACGACCATGGAAAGCCCGTCAGGCAGGCTTCGGGCAGGCAGAGGAGGCGGCTGCCCCGGCGCGAGGCCTCCGCCGCGAAAGCCCGCACGGTTTCGAGGTTCTCGGCGGGCCGGGCCGGGAGCACCCGCATCTGGCCGAGGGAGACGGGGAGGTTCACGGGGCCTCCCGGCGGCCCGCGGAGGCCAGGGCCGCCGCGCAGAGGAGTGCCTGCCGATGCTCGGCCACGTCGTGGACGCGAAAGATCCTGGCCCCTCCGAGGAGGGCCGCCGCGTGCAGGGCCAGGGTTCCGGGCAGGCGCTCTCCCACGGGCGCTCCCGTGAGCGCACCGATGAGGCTCTTCCGGGAGACGCCCACGAGAAGGGGATACCCCAGGGAGGAGAGGGCCGGCAGGTTCCGGAGGAGGGCCAGGTTGTCCTCGGGACGCTTGCCGAAGCCGATGCCGGGGTCCACGAGGAGCGTGCCGGGGCCCAGGCCCGCCGCCTCCGCGGCGCGGACCCGCGCGGCGAGTTCCGAAACCACCTCGGCCACGGGATCCTCGTAGTGCGGGGCTTCCTGCATGGTCTTGGGGGTGCCCCTCAGGTGCATGAGGACGAGAGGTACCCGCCGCCGGGCGCACAGAGGAATCATGGCCTCGTCGAAGGTCCCCGCCGAGATGTCGTTGACCATGTCGGCGCCGGCATCGAGGGCGGCCCGGGCCACTTCCGCCTTGGTGGTGTCGACGGACAGGGGCACGTCTGGGAGGGCCCGCCGCAGGGCTTCCACCACGGGCAGGAGCCGGCGAAGCTCCTCCCCGGAAGGGACGGGGTCGCTGCCGGGGCGGCTGGACTCGGCCCCCAGGTCGAGTAGGTCCGCGCCCTCCCGGGCCATGCGGACACCCCTCGCGCAGGCGTCTGCCGGATCCAGGTAGAGGCCGCCGTCGGAGAAGGAGTCGGGGGTCAGGTTGAGCACGCCCATGAGGAGGAACGGACTTTCCTCCAGGCGGTTTCGACCCCGGAGAAAGAGCCCCCCCGCCCGCTCCTCCATGGGAAAGCGCCTCCTCAGGCTCCGCCGAGCTGGGGCGCCGGGGAGGGGATCTTGGGCGAAGCCGGCGGGGCGTCGGCCGCGGGGTTCGCCAGTCCTTCGCCGGCCTGAGGGGACGGGGAGGAGGCGTGGGCCGCGGGAAGCGTCTCCCCGCGGAGCAGGGCCTCGAATTCCTCCTTGTCCAGGACCTCCCGGTCCAGGAGGGCGGAAATGACGGCGCCCATGGCCTCCTTGTGTTCGTTCAGGATGCGCTCGGCCGTCTCCTTGGCCTCGATGACGATGCGCTTGACCTCCTCGTCGATCTCCCGCGCCGTGTCGGCCGAATACTGGCCCCACGTGGGGGCGTCCCAGTAGGCCGCGATGCTGGTGCGCTCGCCCCGGTAGGCGAGGGGCCCGAGTTTCTCGCTCATGCCCCAGGCCGTGACCATCTTCCAGGCCATCTCGGTGGCCTTTTCGAAGTCGTTTCCGGCGCCCGTCGTGACGGAGCCGATGAAGATCTCCTCCGCCGTGCGGCCGCCCAGCATGACGGCGATTTCGGCCTCCAGGTACTCCCGTGAGTAGTTGTACTTGTCGTCCATGGGGAGCTGCTGCGTGACGCCCAGGGCCATGCCACGGGGAACGATGGAGACCTTGTGGATGGGATCGGCGTTGGGAAGGTGGTAGGCCACCACCGCGTGGCCGGCCTCGTGGGTGGCCACGACCTTCTTGTCGGCCTCCGAGAGGATCATGGAGCGCCGCTCGGTCCCCATGAGGACCTTGTCCTTGGCGAACTCGAAGTCCTCCATGTCCACGGTCTTGGCTCCCCGGCGGGCGGCCCGCAGGGCGGCCTCGTTGGCGAGGTTGGCCAGGTCCGCGCCCGAGAACCCCGGGGTCCCCCGGGCCAGGATGGAGAGGACCACGTCGGGCCCCAGCTTCAGGGGGCGCACGTGCACCCCGAGGATCTCCTCCCGACCGCGAAGGTCCGGCCTCGGCACGACGATGCGGCGGTCGAAGCGGCCGGGCCGCAGGAGGGCCTGGTCCAGCACGTCGGGGCGGTTCGTGGCGGCCACGATGATGACCCCCTCGTTGGCCTCGAAGCCGTCCATCTCCACCAGGAGCTGGTTGAGGGTCTGCTCCCGCTCCTCGTGGCCGCCCATGCTGCCCACGCCCCGGTTGCGGCCCACCGCGTCGATCTCATCGATGAAGACGATACAGGGGGCGTTCTTCTTGGCCTGCTCGAAGAGGTCGCGGACCCGGCTGGCGCCCACGCCCACGAAGAGCTCCACGAACTCGGACCCTGAAATGGAGAAGAAGGGGACCCCGGCCTCGCCGGCGATGGCCTTGGCCAGGAGGGTTTTGCCCGTGCCCGGAGCGCCCATGAGGAGGACGCCCTTGGGGATCTTGCCGCCCAGCTTCTGGAACTTCTGGGGGTCCTTCAGAAAGTCGATGATCTCGAAGAGCTCCTCCTTGACCTCCTCGATGCCCGCCACGTCCTTGAAGGTGACCTTGTTCTTGGGCTCGCTCACCATCCGGGCCTTGGACTTGCCGAAGGAAAAGGCCTTGTTCCCCC
>JBFMHB010000065.1 GCA_040752915.1 Acidobacteriota bacterium | reverse complement strand
AGCATGCGGGACCGCTCCAAGTGCTACGAGGAACTGGCTCGGGAGGCCTCGCGCCTGGCGCGGAGCTGGCCGGGTCGCCAAGAAGCCATGCGGGGGATCACGGAGCTTCTCTGGGAACGGCTTTCCTCCGAGGGCGTGGCGTGGCTCGGCTTCTATCTCCTTGGAGACAAAAGGGATGCGATGATTCTCGGCGTGTGCCGGCCCAAGCCGGCGTGTTCCCCCATCGGCCTCCACGGCGTGTGCGGGAAGGCGCTCAAGGAAGGGCGGCCGCAGATCGTGGCGGACGTGCATGCCCTGGGCGAGGCGCACATCGTCTGCGATCCCGAGAACCGATCCGAGGTCGTGGTGCCCTGCTTCGATGCCGACGGCCGGTGCTGGGGGGTGCTGGACCTGGACAGCCGGGACCTGGATTCCTTCGGCGCCGGCGACGCGGAGGGGCTGGAAAGGGTCCTGCGGGCCGCCGGCCTCACGGCCGGAGAACCTTGACGCCTCTCGGTGCCCGACCCACAGGAGCTTTCGAAAAGCCTGCCAGGCTTCCTTACTTCCCCCCCGCCCTACCTCCCTCGAGGTGCGGCAGGAACGGGATCATGGCCATGCTCGGGACGGTGGCCAGGAAGGTCATGACGAAAAAGAGGGGCCACCCGAGCCAGTGGGCCAGGAAGCCCGAGAGCACGCCGGCCAGGGTGGTGGAGACGTTCATGATGCTGGTGGCGATGCTCATGTGGGCGGATTTGAAGGAGGCCTTGCACGTCCTCATGATGAAGACCATGAAGACCGCCGTTCCGAGGCCCGCCCCGAACGCCTCCAGGACCACGAAGGGGGCGACGATGAGGGGATCGGCGGCGCCCCGCTCGGGATGGCCCGCGAGGGGGCCGTACCACACGGCGAGGGCGGCGTAGAGGAGGTTGGGAACGTTTTGGGCGGCCACGAAGGGCCAGATCACCTTCTTGAGTCCGAATTTCCCGATGAGGTGGCCGCCCAGGATCCCGCCGGTGATGGAGGCCGCGACCCCGAAGGTCCCGTAGATGAGGCCGTACTGGTCCCGCGCCAATCCGATGTCCTTGAGCAAGGGGTAGACCATGGCCAGGAGAAAGGACTCCCCCGTGCGGTAGGTGCACAGGAAGGCGAGGATGACGCCGATGCGCCTCTGGTCCAGATAGTCCACGAAGGCCCGCGCGTAGAGGGAGTCGGAGCCTTCCATCCGGCGCTTGAGGGGCCTCAGGAAGAGGAGCAGGAGGACCATGGCCGTGAGGAAGGCCAGGGCGATCCAGGCCGGAACGCTGAGGTTCGGCAGGTGCGGGGAGAGCGCCGCGCGCCCCCACCGGTTCCACAGCCACGCGAGGCCGGCCAGGCCGGCGGCGGCGGCGGCCAGGAACCCCAGGCGGGCGGGCCGGAACAGGTAGCCCAGGAGCTGGACTCCCGGGCGCATTCGGGTTTCGGTCCGGGGCAGGTACAGCGCGTGGAAGAGAAAAACGAAGGCGAGGATCCCCGAGGCCAGGAGGAAAGCGGGCCCCCAGCCGAACTTCCCCGAAAACCAGATGACCCCCCCTCCGCCGGCGATCATGGCCAGACGGTAGGACATGGACTGGTACCCCACGTAGGCCGCCTGGCGCGTCCGGTCCAGGGCTTCGAGGTAGAAGCCGTCCACGGCGATGTCCTGGGTGGCCGCCAGGATGGCGGTCGCGAGAAACAGGGCGGCCACGGCCTCCAGCGGCCGGGGAAGGGCGGAGCCCGCCGCCATGGCCAGGGCCGCGCCCAGCAGGAGGCACTGGGCCGACAGGATCCACCGGCGCTTGGTGGAGAAAGCGTCGGCCAGGGGGGCCCACGCGAACTTGAGGATCCACGGCAGGCGGTACAGGGACGTGAGCCCCACCGCTTCGAGGCTGGCCCCGTGGTCCTTGAAGAAGACCGTGGAGAACTGGTGGACCATGCTGTAGGGGAAGCCCTCGGAGAAGTAGAGCGTGAAGACCCAGAAGGGCGGCCGGTGCTTCGCGTTCGGGCCGGCGGCGGGCGGCCCGCTTGGAGAACCGGGATCCGGGGTGCCGCCGGGGGCGCCCTCGCGCGGGGCGCTCATCCCTGCTCCAGCTTCGTCGTCACGTCGAGCCACTCCTCCTCGGCGGAGGCGATCTCCGATTTTAGGGCCTCGAAGCGCCGGTTCAGGGCGTGCCAGTCCTCGGCGAAAACCGCGTCGGGGTCCATGAAGCGCTTCTCCATCTCGGCGCGCTCGGCGTGGAGGGCGGCCATCCGGCTCTCCGTCTCCTTCAGGCGGCGCTCCAGGCGGAACCGTTCGTTCTTGGACAGTCCCGCGCTCTTTCGCTCCGCGGGTTTCGTTGGGGCCTTGGCGGGAGAGCCGGCTTGCTCTTGGGCCTCCTCGGGTTCCGCCAGTTCGGGCGCGTACCCCGCGGCGCTCCGGATGGTCTGGGGGCCCACGGCCCAGGTGTGGCCCGTGATGCTCGTCAGAAAGTCCTCCTCGTGGCTCACCAGGACGAGGGTCCCTTTGTACCGGAGGAGGGCGTCCCGGAGGATCTCCTTCGCGGTCTGATCCAGGTGGTTCGTGGGCTCGTCGAGAAAGAGGACGTTGGCTTTGGCGAGGAGCACGGCGAGGAGGTGAAGGCGCGCCTTCTCCCCTCCCGACAGGCTCCCGACGCCCTGCTCCGCGCGGCTTCCTCCGAAACCGAAGGCCCCCAGGTACGTGAGGATGAGTTCCCGGTTCAGGGTTTGCAGGAGCCCGCCGACGGCCTCGAAGAGCGTGGAGCCCAGGGGAAGGCGTTGCTGGTGCTGGTCGTAGTGGGCGAGCCGGACGTTGGTGCCCCAGCGGATGGAACCGGCCGACACGCCGCCGTCGCCCACGAGGGCCCGGATGAGGGTGGTCTTCCCGGAGCCGTTGGGCCCCACCAGGGCCACCTTCTGGCCCCGCTTGAGCAGGAGCTTGGGCGCCCGCACCGTCCGCCCCCCCACGTCGAGGGCGAGGTTCTCCACGGCCAGGACGTCCTCTCCCGGGATCTCCTCGAAGCGGAGGTCGAGCCGGAACCCCTGGGGCCCCCGCAAGGGCGCCTCCACGCGCTCCAGCCGCGAGAGGACCTTCTGCCGTCCCCTGGCCTGCTTGGAGCGCTGGCCCGCCTTGTACCTCCGGATGAACTCCTGAGTCCTCTCGATGAAGGCCTGCTGCTGCTCGTAGGCCCGCTCCCGTGTCTTCTGCATCTCCTCGAACTGGACCTCGAAGGAGGCGAAGTCCCCCCGGAACGTGTAGAGGCGTCCGTCCGAGAGGAGGGCCACGTGGTCCACGGCGCCCTCCAGGATCTCCGGATCGTGGCTGACGACGACGAAGGCCCGGGGACTCGTCTGGAGAAAGTCCCCCAGCCAGGCCCTCTGACGGTCGTCCAGGTGGTTTCCCGGCTCGTCCAGGAGGAGGAGGTTGGCGGGGTCCAGGAGCGCGCGCCCGAGTTTTAGGCGCATCTGCTCGCCGCCCGAGAAGGAGCGGCACGGGCGGTCGGCGTCCTCGAGGGAGAAGCCCAGGCCCAGGAGCGTGCGCTCCAGGTCCGTTTCGTAGGTGTAGCCGCCATGGTGGTGGAGCCACTCCTGGAGATGGGCGGCCGCGTCAAGAGTCTCCTGGGAGGCGTCCCCCTCGGCCATCCGGTCGTGGAGGGCCTGGAGCTCCCGCTCCCGCGAGAGCACGTCGGAAAAGGCCTTGAGGAGGTACTGGCGGGCCGAAAGGGTCACCGCCGCCAGGTCGTCCTGGGGCACCGTGGCGATGCGAAGGTCCCGGGCGCGGGCCACCTCGCCCTCGTCGTGGTCTTCCCGGCCCGCCAGGATCTTCAGGAGGGTCGTCTTCCCCGAACCGTTGGGTCCCACGAGGGCCCACCGCTCGCCGTCGTGGATCTGCCAGTCCACGCCCTTGAGGACCTCCCGCTCCCCGTACCTCCTCCTGACACCCGCCAGAGAAACCCTCACCCGTACGGCCTCCGAACCGCGAGTGTAGCACGGGGTTCCTGGCGCCACTTAAATAGGGACAGCCACCTATTTTGAATTAGGGATAACCACCATGCGTGTCCAAAATCAATGGCCTTTTTGCCTTCGAAGCAAGGCGCGACGGGCGCCGCGCCGTCGGCGCGGCTTGCGAGGCCTGGACCGGCCGCTTCCGTGCAAGCACGAGCGCGTCCCGGTCCATGGCCTCCCCGCGCCCTTCGGGCGCTCCGTCCCGCTTCGGCTTTTTCGGCCATGCCGTTGCCCCCCACCCCCTTTTCAGGAGGCCGCAAGTCCCGGACCTTGGGCTTTGTCAGGCTTCGGCGCCCGCATCCTCAACGTACACAGGTACGCCTCCGGTGCGGTCGCCTCGCCTTCCTCGCCCAAGGCCCAATCCTGCGGCCTGGCTCTCGCCCTCCGCTTCGCCTGCCCGCTGCAGGGAGGCTCCGGGCGAAAGCCGCAAAAAACGCCCCAGAACTATTTTGGACACCACAGGACAACCACCTATATTACTGGGCGGCTTGTTTCGGGCGCTTCAAGTTGTACAATTCTGCCATGCCCAGACTCGCTCGCATCGCCCTGCCGGGAGTTGTCCACCACGTGATCCAGCGGGGGAACAATCAGCAGGACGTGTTCTTCACCGAAGATGACCGGCAGCTGTACCTGGATTGCATCGCCTTCTACGCGGAAAAGGCTGGGCTGGCTTTGCTCGGGTATTGCCTGATGACGAACCACGTCCATCTCATTGTGGTTCCACCCCAGGCGGAGGCTTTGGCTTCCGCCGTCGGACGGGCCCACTGGCGGTACTCCCAAGAGATCAATCGTGTTCACAAGCGTTCGGGCCACCTTTGGCAAGGGCGTTTTTTTTCGTGCGCCATGGATGAGGCCCACGCTTACAAAGCTCTTGCGTATGTGGAACGAAATCCGCTGAGGGCGGGCCTGGTTAAGAGGGCATGGACCTATCCCTGGTCCAGTGCGCGGTTTCACGTGGGCTTGGAGGCCGCACCGCCCTGGCTGGACATGAAACCCTGGCAGAGATGGACCAACGCGCAAAGCTGGAAGAAGGAGCTTTCCAGGTCCACGGATCGGGAAGTCGAGGCGATTCGGAGTTGCACGCGCAGGGGACGCCCCCTAGGGGACGATCGGTTCCTGACAGAAACGGAAGTCCTTTTGGGACGGCGTCTTCGTCGTCTTCCCGTGGGTCGTCCGAGGCGGGAGAGAGACGTGGGAGAGATAGCCGAAAGCATCGCCGCGAGAGGGGGATCGCCACGAAAATAGGTGGCTGTCCCTATTATTATGAGGTCCGCCATGAAAATGCTGCACACCATGATCCGGGTCCGGGACCTGGAGAAAAGCCTGGAGTTCTACTGCGGCTTCATCGGCCTCCACGAAGTGCGACGCAAGGCCATCGCCGACGAGGCGACCCTCGTCTTTCTGTCGGACGAGGACGAGCGCTACTTCGTGGAACTGACCTTCAACCACGACGGGCCCGACTACACGCTGGGCGACCAGTACGGCCACCTGGCTTTCGGCGTGCCGGACCTGGGGCCCGTCGAAGCCGAGGTGAAGCGGCGCGGGTGGGAGTACTGGCCCTCCCGGCCCGAGGTGGGCTCCAAGTACCTGTTCGTGTGCGACCCGGACGGCTACGACGTGGAGATCCTGGAGACGGGGAGGAAGCCATGAGCCGCCTGACGGAGTTCCGGGAATTCCGCGAAAAGATGAACGCCCGCATCCTCGGCGAAGGCCACAAGGGGATCCAGCGCTTCTTCGCCCTGGACACCCAGGCCTACGCCGAAGGGGCCCTTCCGTCCAGGACGAAGGAGCTCATGGGGCTGACGGCCTCCATGGTCCTGCGGTGCGACGACTGCATCGCCTACCACGTGATCCGGTGCCGCGAGGAAGGCTGCTCCCGGGCGGAACTGATGGAGGCCTTCCACGTGGCCCTCGTGGTGGGGGGCTCCATCGTGATTCCCCACTTGCGCAGGGCCGTGGCCCTCCTGGACGAGATCGAGGGGCAGGAGCAGACCCCCTGAGGCCCCCGCGCCGCCTCACTTCGCGAAGAGCACTCGTTTCATATAAAGCTTCCCTCCGGGCAGGTCCAGCGCGAGGGCGTAGAAATCCGTGAGTTTCTTCCCCACCACGGTGGAAGCGGGAATCTCGGCCCCCAGCGTCGCGGGGTACAGGGGGAGGTCCGCCAGGACCCCCATGGCCGGGCCGAAGCCCACCTTCGCGTCCTTGGGAACCGTCCGCACGTTGCCCACGGGTGGAAGGCACTCCTCCATCCACCCGAGGGAGCCCTTCCGAACGCGGTCCATGGCGGCGTAGTGGGTCCCCGCCGCGCGGTCGGGCATGGCGAAGAAGGACGAAGGGGCCAGGCTGAAGGCGTTTTTCGAGCTGGCCTGAAGTCCCGTTCCCGGAAGGGCCGCCTCCGCGGCGAGGACGTGGGTGCATCCCGTGGACATCAGCCCCAGGATGGCCGTCTTGGCGCCGAGGGCGGTGGGCACGAAGAGCTGGCCGTGGACGTCGTAGGCGGGGTAGGAGGACCAGGCCGACGGGTCCCCGTCGAGCAGTCGGTCCAGGGGGGCCGAGGCCGGAAGGAGCCTCAGGAGGTTCTTCTGTCGGTCGAAGCGGATCTTGCATCCCCGCAGGAGGTCCATGCCGAGGATCCCCTTGAGGACCGTCCGTCCCTCTCGGAACCGGAGCAGGCCGGGCGCGTCGTCCACCACGACCGCCACCACGTTCTCCGCGGAAATGGGGCCCAGATCGAGCCGATCGAGGATCGTGTAGGCCGGAGCGGGGGAGGAGGCGTAGGCGCCCGGCAAGGGCCGCGAAGCCGGCACCGTGGCCAGGCCCAGCCGCTCCGCCGTTTCCCGGGACAGGACCGTGCGGGGGCACGCGGTGTCGACGAGAAGCCAGAGTTCCTCTCCCGAGGCGGTCCTGGCCACGGCCCACTCGAGGTCGTAGAGGGTCTTGAGGGGGACCTCCGCCCCGTCCGCCGGAAGCGGAGACGGGAGCCGGTTCAGGAGCCTCGCCCCCTTGGATTCCCAGAAGGCCGCCTCCGCCGATGCGCCCTTCGCCTCGGCGGAGAACTCCGCTTCCAGACGCCGCAGAAGGGCCGCCCGCCGGGGGGCCTCCTCCGTCATCCAGGCGAGGGCATAGAGGCCGTCCGCGGTGGCCCCCGGCGACTTCTCGGCCCGATCCAACGCCGTCCGCGCATCGGACCACCGCCCGGCCATGGCGCAGGCCAGGGCCAGGAGACGGAAATCGTCCAGCGTCCCGCGCTTGCCCGCCAACATGCGAAGGGCGCCGGTCCCCGTCTGCACGTCCCCTGAGGAGAGAGCGGATCGGCCCCAGAGGGCCAGGGCTTCGGGGTGGCCCGGGGAGGCCTTCAGCGCCTCCCGGGCGGCCTGAATGGCGGCGGCCGTGTCGCCTTCGGCGAGAGCCTTCCAACCCGCGGAGAGATCGGGGGCGGCCGGAGGCGGCGTGGCGGTCTGGGCGGCGGCGGCAAGGCAGAAAAACGAAAGGACGGCGGCGATTCGCGAAATCATGTCTCTTTCCCCCTCGGTTTTCGTCTGCTACATTCGCTCCCGGGCGAATCGGGTCCAGTGTATCCGAGGCGCGGCCCCTCGTCACGGGAAGGGAGGCCCCATGAGCGTTCTGTACATCACGTCGGATCGGATCGGAGACGGGGACGAGGCGCTGGGCAGGCTTCTGATGCGCAACTTCCTCGGAAAGCTCGCCGAGTCCGGGGAGAGGGTGGAGCGGGTGCTCCTGCTGAACCGGGGCGTCTTCCTGGCCTTGGAAGGGGCCGAGACGCTGGAGACCCTGCGGGAGATGGAATCCAAGGGGGCCGTGGTGACCGCCTGCATCACCTGCCTGGGCCACTACGGAGTGGAGAATCGCCTCCGGGTGGGCGTCGCCGGCACCATGGGCGAGACGGTGGAAGCCTTGCGGACGGCGGACCGGGTCCTGACGCCATGAGCCCGGGAGAGGCGTTCGGCGGAATCCACCTCATCTTGTACGTGGCGGATCAGGCGCGTTCGGCGGACTTCTATCGAAAAGCCCTCGCCGCGGAGCCTTGCCTGGACGTTCCGGGCATGACCGAGTTCGACCTGGGACATGGCGTTGTCCTCGGGCTCATGCCCGAAAGGGGGATCCGGCGGCTCCTGGGAGACCGGATTCCCGATCCGGCCGCCGCCGGCGGGATTCCCCGGGCCGAACTGTACCTTCGCGTGGAAGATCCGGCCGCCTGCCTGGACCGGGCCGTGGGGGCCGGAGCCCGGCTTCTCGATCCGGTGAGGGCCAGGGATTGGGGCCACCGCGCCGGATACTGTCTGGACCCCGACGGCCACGTTCTGGCCTTCGCCGCCGCGATCTGACGATGTGGGGCCGCCCCCTTCCCGTCCTCGAAACGGCCCGCCTCCTTCTGCGGGTGCCCGGCCCGAGGGACGCCGGGCGCGTCCTGACCTACGTCCTTGAAAACCGCGACCACCTCGCCCCCTGGGAACCCGAGCGCACCGAGGCGTACTTCACGCTCCCCTTCTGGAAGGCGGAACTCCGAAACGCCCGGAGGGAATCTCTCGCGGGGACGGCCCTCCGGCTCGCCCTCTTCCGGAAGGCCGACGCCGGCGGGGCCGTGGCGGGGATCGTGAACCTCCGCCACGTGGTTCGAGGGGCCCTGCAGGGTGCCGTCCTGAGCTACAGCCTCGACCGGCGCCTGACGGGACAGGGCCTCATGACGGAGGCGCTGGAGGCCGTGGTGGCCCACGCCTTCGGCCCCATGAACCTCCACCGGTTGGAAGCGGCGTACGTCCCGGAGAACGTCCGGAGCGCCGCCGTCTTGCAGAGGCTCGGCTTTGAGAGGGTGGGGTTCGCCCCCGACTACCTGCTCATCGCGGGCCGCTGGCGGGACCACGTGCTCACGGCCCGCCTCCATCCGGGCTGGAAGCCGGGGTCAGCCGGCTAATGCCTTTCCTTGCCAGGAACCGCGCCGGGACAGCTCCGAGCGGACGGCGTTGAGGACGCCGCGCTTGTCCCGGCACCAGTCCGGGGCCAGGAGAAGGCCCTCGGGGCGCTCCCCCGAAAGGCGGTGGACGGAGACCTCGGGGGGAAGCCGCTCCAGCGCGTCGCACACCCACCCCGCGTACGCCTTGCGGCCGAGGAGGGGAAGCCCGCCCTCCCGCCACTTCCGGGAGAGAGGGGAGCCCTCCACCACGTGGAGAGGGTGGATCTTGAGGCCCCAGGGGCCCATTCGGACGGCTTCCTCCACCGATCTCAGGGCGTCCTCGCGGCCCTCTCCGGGCAGACCGAAGACGAGGTGCAGGACGAAAGCCAGTCCCCGTTTCCTCAGTTCCGCGGCGGCCCGTACGGTGGCGGCATGGCCGTGGCCCCGGTTCATGGCGGCCAGGGTCTCGTCCCGGGAGGTCTGCATGCCCACTTCGAGCCAGAGGGGCAGGCGCAGGGCGAAGGCCGAAAGGAGGTCCACCACGGCATCCGGCAGGGTGTCCGGCCGGGCGCCCAGGGCCACCGCCGCCACGCCGGGAACCGAAACGGCGCGCGCGAGCAGGCCTTCGAGGGCCTCCGGCCCGACATGGGTCGCTGTGAAGGCCTGAAAGTAAGCGACGACGCCCCGTTCCCCGCGGTCGAGCGCCGCGGCCGCGAGGCGCTCCAGCCGGGCCTCCCAGGACTCCCCAGAACGCGGGTCGTCGGGCCCCGAGCCGCCGGGATCGCACCAGGCGCAGCCTCCCCGTCCGACGGTTCCGTCCCGGTTCGGGCAGGTCGCCCCCGGGTCCAGGCACGCCTTGGTCACCCGTCCTCCGAGGAGGGCCCGCAGGTCCCTCGAGGCCCAGTGGATCGGGTCGCCGGCGGTGGGGCGGAAGGGCGGCCGGGAGTCCGGGAGGAGGAGAGGACGGGCCCCGGCGGGATTCTTTCCGTCGCCCGCGGGGGGACCACCGGGCTCGGGCGGTTCTCGAATCACCCTTCGGTATTCGCTCATTCGTCCTTGTAGACGATGGGGGTGGAGACGACTCCCGAGGGCGGGTAGTCGTAAATGTGTCGGACGCCCTTCTCGTCGACGAACATGTAGAAGAGCCTCAGGACGGGCTTTTGACCCTTCCGTGGGGTATAGAAGCGGTCGTAGTCGCCCGGCGAGGCCAGAAGGCCCCGGGCCCGCTCGGTCACCGCGGGCCGGCCGTAGTTGTGGAGGATGGAGAAAACGTAGCGGACCGTCTCCGCATAGGGCGGGATCCGGTTCCCGTACTTCCGCACCGCGTCCTCTCCCGCGTTGTAGCCCGCCAGGATGAGGGGGATGTCTCCCTCGAACCGCTCGTGGAGGAAGGCGAGGAAGGCCGTCCCGCCCTGGATGTTCTGGTCGAGGTCCCAGGGGTCGGCGCACCCGAAGCGCTTGGCCGTGTCGGGCATGAGCTGCATGAGCCCCACCGCCCCCTTCTTCGAGAGGACATTGGGCCGGAAGTCCGATTCGGCCTCCACCAGCGCGGCCACCAGGTCGTAGTCCAGGCCCCGCTCGGCGCAGGCCTTGCGCAGCTTGGCCTGGATCTCCTTACGGAGGCCGGCGGACAGGGCGGGAAGTGGGGGGGCGGAGGGCGACCCGGCGAGGCGCTCCGCGGCCTTGGAGCCCTTGTTCGTGATGACGATCTTGCCCTGGGCGTCCCGCTCCACCCGGACCTGCGCCCGGGCCGTGGTGCCGGCCAGGGCCCACCCCAGGGCGAGGCCCGCCGCGAACAGGACCGCGCGCCTCACGGCGCCGCCTCCCCGGGCCAGTTGTTGCGGGCGAGCTGCCCGCAGGCGGCCAGGATGTCCACGCCGCGGCTCTTCCGGATGCTGGTCGGGATGCCCTCGGCCACAAGCACCTCCTGAAAGGAACGGACGGCCTCCTCCTCCGAGCGGCGGAAGGGGAGGCCCTCGGCGGGGTTGAAGCGGATCAGGTTGACTTTGACCTTGAGGCCCCGGGCGAAGCGGGCCACCCCGCGGGCGTCGGCGGGCGAGTCGTTGACGCCCTGGAGGAGGACGTACTCCAGCGAAATCCTTTCCCGCTCCCGGCGCGTCAGGTCCTGGAGGACCCGGCGCAGGCGCTTGAGGGGATACCGTGCGTTGACGGGCATGAGTTCCGTCCGCAGGTCCTCCCGGGGGGCGTTGAGGGAGAGGGACAGGCGGGGGCAGACAGGGCTCTTCGCGAAGGCCTCCAGGGAATCGGCGAGGCCCGAGGTGGACACGGTGATCCGCCGCCAGGAGAGGCCCATGCCCTCGTCGTCCTCCAGGATCGCGAGGGCCTTCTCGAGGTTCGACCGGTTGGCCAGCGGCTCGCCCATCCCCATGAAGACGACGTTGTAGGGCTTTTCGGCGATGTCCGTCTGACGCTCCAGCAGGAAGAACTGGCCGAGAATCTCCCCCGCCGTCAGGTTCCTCTTGAACCCCAGCCGGGCCGTGAGGCAGAAGGCGCACCCCATGGCGCACCCCACCTGTGAGGAGACGCAGATCGTCCGCCGGTTCGCGTCGGGGATGTAGACGGCCTCGACACCCTGACCGTCTGCGAGGCCCAGGAGGAACTTGCGCGTGCCGTCGGAGGAGGTCTGCTCGCCGGTGACGCGGGGCAGGCCCGCCTCGGTCTTCTCGTGAAGGGCTTGGCGGGCGCGGCGGGGAAGGGTGGACCAGTCCAGCGGGTCGGTGCGCCGCCTCTGGTAGAGCCACCGGTAGGCGTCCCGGATCTGGAAGGGCTTGAGGCCGAGGTCCGACGCCAGGGCCCCCAGGCCCTCCGCATCCAACCCCACCAGCGGTGTCTTCTCCTCGGCCACGGGCCGCACCTCCCGCCCCAGAATACCCCGGAGCGCGCCGGCGGAAAAACAGCGGGCGGCGGGCCCGGTGAGGGGTCCGCCGCCAGGAGAGTTTCCGGGAACCTACCGCGTGTAGGTGTAGGGCTCGGAGGAAACGGCGTCGGCCGCGTTGTACACGGTCACGGACACGGGCACCCCCTTGGGCAGGAGGGCCTTGAGGGTCGTTCCGCCCTTGGCCACGACCTTGGTGCCGCTCTTGTAGGTCGTCGTGGGCGCGTCGACGCCGTTGATCTGCACCGAGCAGGGGTTGAGGAAATCGGTCCCCGTGACCACCAGCCGGAAGGGGTTAGTCTTCTTCACGACGGAGGTGATGACCGGGGGCCGGACGTAGGTGTAGGTCAGGGCGCTGCTCTCCCCGCCCCGGTTGGAGACGGTCACCGAGACGGTCCCCTCGGCGTGGGCCGGGGCCAGGGCGGTGACCTGGCCCTCGGAGTCCTCCGTGAAGGTGGCGGGCAGGCCGTCGAAGGCCACGGAGGTGATTCCCGTGAGGCCCGTTCCCGTCAGGACGACGGAGGTCCCGCCGTACAGGGTCCCTTTGGAGGGGGAGATTCCGGTCAAGGTGGGCGGGCAGGAGCTTTTCAGAATGGTCCCGCCGTTTCCCAGGGCGAAGAGGAGTCCGCTTCCCCCCCCGGCGCCGCCCATGAAGTGGCTCACTCCGGGGTCACGCGCGGTCCATTGGATCCCGTCCGGGCTCGTCACGAGGACGGCCGCCTGGGTTGTGTTGTCCCAGCCCACGGCCACGAAGAGGCCGCTGGAATATGCGATTCCGTAAAGGTCCGCGGTGACTCCCGAGGATCGGGGCACCCACGACGAGCCGCTGGTCTCGAGGGTGACGACGCGCCCCGCCTCGCCCACGGCCACGTACCGGCTCTGCCCGTAGGCTACGGCGTTCAGGCCCTCGGTGGAGCCCGTCGGCACCACCGCGATGCCCGGGCCCAGGAGGACGGCCTCGCCCTCGTCCGTCACGGCGACGAAGATTCCCTGTCCGTACGTGACTCCGTTGATGTGGTGGGGCGTCGGAGCGGGGGTGAGGGCCGTCCAGGCGATGCCGTCGTTGGAGGTGAGAAGTGTGCCGTTGAGTCCCACCGCCACGAAGGCTCCGGAGCCGTAGGCCACGTCCTGCAGGGTCTCCGTCGTGCCCGAAGCGCCGTAGTACCATGAGGCCGCATCGGTGGTATACGTCACGTCTCCGCTATCTCCCACGGCCACGAAGCGCCCGTTCCCGAAGGCCACGCCCCTGAGGTGAATGCCGTCGGAGAAGACCGTGGGGGCCCAGACGGCGCCGTCCGCGCTCTTGTACACCAGGCCGTCATGGCCCACCGCGAGGTAGTAGCCCAGGCCCTCGGCCATGTCGCTCAGGCCGATGTGGAGGCCCGTGGAGCCCTTGGACCAGTTGACGCCGTCGGCGCTCCAGAGGAGGAGGCCGCCTTCGCCAGCCATGTGGTACTGGCCCTGGCCGTAAGCGGCGGCGTTCACCCGCCCCCACCCCAGTTCCGCCAGGACGTTCCAGGCGATGCCGTCGGGGCTTCCGAAGCAGGTGGAAACCTGGTCGTTCCAGTCGTACCCCGCGGCGAAAAACTGGCCGCCCCCGTAGCAGACGGTGCGAAGGTCCACGTCGGGGAGGCTGTACACGGGGGTCCACGACAGACCGTCGCTGCTGTAGGCGAAGAGGGCATTCCCCCCCGTCCAGTCGTGGCCCACGGCCACGAACTTCCCCGAGGCGAAGACGATGCTCTTGAACTCCAGGCCGGGGAAGGAGGCCGCCGTGGACCAGGACGAGCCGTTCGTGCTCGTCAGGAATACGCCGCTCTCCGACGTGGCGACGAAGCGGCTGTTTCCGTGGGCCACCGAGGTGAGAACGTGGCCCGTGCCCGTGGGTTGAAAGGTCCAGGCGTATCCATTCGTGCTGGTGAAGACGAGGTCCTGGTTCCCCTCCCAGTTGTACCCCACGGCCACATACACCGTGTCCCCTCGGACCATGCCGAAGACGCCGCCCACGCCGCTGGCCAGACGCGCCATCCACTGGACGCCGTCCTCGCTGGTCGTGATGACGGGCGTCGTGGTGGATGGGTCGAATCCTCCGGCGATCCACTTGCCTCCGTCGTAGATCGCGGAAGTCAGCCAGTAGGGCTGGCCCACGTCACCCGCGATGTAGCCGGAGCCGGTCTTGCGGACGACCGTCCCGTGGCTCCCCACGCACAGGAGCGTCGTCCCGTCGTAGGCGCACGCGTTGAGGTCGTTGCCCTGAGGAAGAGGGTTGGCCCACGTCCAACTCTCCCCGCACCCCTGCCCGAAGGCCGCCGCGCTCCACAGGAGCAGCGCCGCCGCCGCCAAGGTCCGAGAAAACACGAAGATCCGTTTCATCGCCCACCCCTCCTCCGGCTCCAGGCCGGATGTCCAGTTTATGAAGAAGATACAGCGAGCGGAACAGAAAGGCCAATGACGGCCGTCACAAAAGGGGACGGCCGCCCAAGATCTTTGAGCTCCTCCTGAGAATCTGTGCGTCTCGAAGGGCGGGGCAGGGCGCCCAAGCGCTGGGTGCGCTTGGCTTTGGGCGGGAGGCGCCGGGACGCCGCCATCCGCCTGCGGCGGACGGCGATCTCGCTCAGGGGTCTGCACAGATTCTCGAGACGAGCCGAACTTTAGGAGCCGTCATGTTTTGGATAGGCATGACGGCCGTCACAAAAGGGGACGGCCGCCCCCATCGGAGCGGCCGCCGTTTCCAACGCAAACCGAGCGGTTTACGGGGTGAAGGTGAACACGATGTTGCCCCCGCTCTTGGTCAAGAAGAGCGTCTTCTGACCGTTGTCCACGAGTTCATAAAAGATCAGCGGGCGGCCGTTGTCAGCAAGGACCGTCGTGTCGGGTTCGGCGGTTCCCGACGTGATGCCCCGGACGTAGGCCTTGTCGTCGTCGGAGGTGCCCGGAAGGGTCGCGTCGGCCCCCTCTCCCCAGTTGGCAGCATGGTTGGGCCCCATGGCCGCCAGGGAGGAGAAGGCGGGGTGGCACCGCTCGAAGAGGGGCGCGATGGGCTGACTCAGGCTCGTGAGGTCGTCCGAACGAAGGAGGTGGATCGCGGTGCCCACCACCACCGTGTTCGACCAGGACGAAGTCCCTCCGGGGGCGAGGGTCGCCGTCGCCGAGAGAAGGGTGCCATCGGGAAGGGGCGCGAGGGAGGAGAGCGTCCAGGCACCGGTCCCGTCGGCGATCGTCGTTCCCAAGTAATATCCGTCCGCGTACACATCCACCGTGGCACCGGGGAGGGAGGTTCCGGTGACCGACGTGGTGCCGGCCGCCACCGGCGTGGCGAGGATGGGGGCCGGGGTGAGGTCGCTGGAGTTCGCGGCCACGACCACCGTGTTCGAAGACCCGCTCGCCAATTTCCCGGCGGCCTCCACCGTGGCGGTGACCGACTGGCCGTCGGCCAGGGGAACGCCGGCCAGGCTCCAGGAGCCGTCGGCCTGGACGAGGGCGGTGCCCGCCGAGATGCCGCCGACGTACACCGTCACGAGACTGCCCGGGGCCTCGACGCTGCTTCCGTACACGGTGACCGAGGCCCCCGCGTACAGCGGAGACGTCACGATGGGCGGGGTGCTGGGCGGAGTGGCCAGGACCGTGAAGCCGTTGGAATCGGAGCCCGTGTTGCCAGCGGGGTCCGTGACCGAGGCCGACACGGTGTAGGAAGCGTCGGGAAGCACGGTGGGCCAGTCGAGGGTCCAGGAGCCGTCGGCCTGGACGGTCGCCGTGTGGGACTCGGCGCCGATGGTGACGGTGACGGTGGAGCCTTCGGCGGCGTCGGTGGTGCCGGAAATCGTGGGCGTCGAGTCGCCCGTGGTGGAGCCCTCGGCGGGGGCCGCAATGGCCACGACCGGGGGAGTCGTGTCAATGGTGAGCTCGTTGGTGCTGGCGTCGGAGGCGGCGTTGCCCGCGGAGTCGGTGACGGTGGCGGTGACGGGGTAAGTGCCCTCGGGGAGCTCGCTTCCGGCGGGGACGGTCAACGTCCAGTCCGTGCCCGAGACCACGAGGTTCCCGTCTCCGGCGGTGTAGGTGACGCCGTTGACGGTGACGGTGAAGACGTCGCCGGCCTCCAGGGCGGCGCCCAGGGTGCCGTGGATCGCGGGCGTCGTGTCGTTCGTCGTGAGGGCCGTCACGGCGGGGGCCGCGGGCGGCGTGGTGTCGATAACGAGTTCGTTGGTGGTGGCGTCGGAGGCGGCGTTGCCCGCGGAGTCGGTGACGGTTGCGGTGACGGGGTAGGTGCCCTCGGGGAGTTCGCTTCCGGCGGGGACGGTCAAGGTCCAGTCCGTGCCCGAGACCACGAGGTTCCCGTCTCCGGCGGTGTAGGTCACGCCGTTGACGACGACGGTGAAGACGTCGCCGGCCTCCAGGGCGGCGCCCAGGGTGCCATGGATCGCTGGGGTCGTGTCGTTCGTCGTGAGGGCCGTCACGGCAGGGGCCGCGGGCGGCGTGGTATCGATGACGAGTTCGTTGGTGGTGGCGTCGGAGGCGGCGTTGCCCGCGGCGTCGGTGACGGTAGCGGTGACGGGGTAGGTGCCTTCGGGGAGTTCGCTTCCGGCGGGGACGGTCAAGGTCCAGTCCGTGCCCGAGACCACGAGGTTCCCGTCTCCGGCGGTGTAGGTCACGCCGTTGACGACGACGGTGAAGACGTCGCCGGCCTCCAGGG
>JBFMHB010000064.1 GCA_040752915.1 Acidobacteriota bacterium | reverse complement strand
CCGGAAGCGACGGCGGTGCGAAGGATTCGAATGCTCACGCTACTTTCCTCCGGTCAAGGGGATGCGCTGGGTTTCCTGGAATCCCGTGAAGCCGATTTCCGCGGATTCGTACCCGATGTCCACCACTCTGTACGTGCCGAAGATGGAATCGCCCTTCTCCGCGAGGACGGTTCCCGATGGGCCCGCGAAGACGCCGAGGCGGGCTTCCGGACGCCCGAAGTACCCGACGAAATGGAACGTGATGGGGGGAGGCTGGGGGGGCGGCGGATTCAGCCGGAGTTCCTCCTCCCTCTTCTTCCGCTCTTCCTCGGCCTTCTTCCGGGCCTCCTCCGCCCTCGCCGCGGCCTCCTCGGCCTGGCGCTTCCTTTCGGCCACGACCGCCGGATCCTCCTCGAAGGCGAAGAGGTTCCGTGGAGTCTCTTCGGCGGGGGCTTCCGCCGGAGACAGGGCCTCCAGCGAGAGGGCGGGAAGCTGCGAGAGGTCCGCCTTGGTCTCCTGCCTGCGCTTCGGCCGCGCCGCGGGGGCTTCGTCCTGCTCCGGATCCAGGGAACCCTGCGGCGGGGCCCCCGTGCTCCCTCCGCAGGATGACAAGGTCGCCAGGAGCAGCGCGAAACAGAGGAGCCTCATCGAAGCGCTCATGGAGCCTCCTCCGGAGCCGTCTCCTCCGAGGCCACGAACGCGGTGGAAACCTGAAGGTTCATCCGGAGCAAGACGCCCGTCTGCGTGCCCCCGCTCAAGGCCAGTTCGTCCACGGAGAGGAACTGGGGGGAGGCGAGGAGGTCCCGAATGAAGGCCTTGACGGCCGGGTACGTGCCGCCCAGGGGGAGTTGCACGGTCAGGCGGAGGTAGCGGTTGGCCCAGGGCCCAAGGGGGGGCCTCGGAAGGAGTTCGTAGGAGTACCCCACGTTCTGGAGGTCCAGCCCATTGGCCTCGACCAGCCGCTGAATCTCGGTCTGGACGGCCACGAGTCGCTGCTCCTGGGTGAGGAGCACCTTGTCCCGGAGTTCCTCCATGACCTTGCGGTTGACGACAAGCCGTTCGGCGGCCTCGCTGAGCTTCTTGTGTTCGGCCTCCATCTCCCGGAGGGCTTTCCGGTTGGCCTCCACGGTCTCCTTCATGGCCTTCGTGTGGGCGTCGAGTTTGGAGACGCCGAACGCGTAAAGCCCCACGTTGAGGGCCACGACGGCGGTTCCCGCTCCGAGGACGAGGGCGAGCCTCCGGAAGAGGATCTGATCAAGGTTCACGGGGGGCCTCCGGCAGGTATTCGCAAGTCATGGAAAAGGTGACCCAGGGGCTCCCGGGCTCCTTCTGCTCGCCCTCCAGCTTGCCGGCGCGGAACCGGGGATCGCTGAACAGGTTCTCCTCCAGCTTGAGCAGTTCCCCCCTCGGATTGGCGACGCCGCGCAGTTGCACCTGGACCACCCCGGACTCCTTCACCTTCGGGGTCACGGCCGTGAGCATGACCCCGTAGGGCTTCACCCGCTCGAGGTCCGACAGGAATCGGGGCCAGTCGAAGCGCTTGGCTTCGATGAGCCGGGCGAGGAAGGCGACCTCTCCCGCAAAGGCCCCGGTGTCCCGGCCCTCGAGGGCGGCCTTCCGCTCGCCCATCTCCCTCTGGAGGGTTTCCATGCGCTGTCGCTGGTGGAGCAGGATCTTCCTCTCGCTCCGGAATTCGCGGCCGACGACGAAGAAGGTCGCCAGGTTGAACAGGGTGAGGATCACCGCGGCGCCGGCCACGAGGAGGGCGAGAGCGGCGGGAATGGTGCGGTTGAAGAAGGGGACGTCCGCGAAGTTCATCCAGACGCGTCTCATGGACATCCCTCCAGGACCCCGTACAGGGGCAGGGCCGCCTCCACGGGCGCCCCGGCCGGCGCGGCCGGAAGGAGTGAGGCGAAATCGTTCACGCGAACCCCCTCTTCAAGTTCCTCCTCGAAGGGAAGGGCCAGCCCCGGCGGATGCCGGCGGACCCAGACGGACGAGAGTTTCGACCCGCCCACGCGATCTCGGAAGTAGGCCAGCGTGAGGCGCATTTCTTGAGCAAGCCTTTCCGTCTCCTCCGCCTCCTCCCTCTCGAAGGCGGCCAGGTCCTTGCACCGGAAGAAGGCGGGGATTCCACGGTCCACGAACAGCAGGGAGAGATAGGTCTCTGTGCGGTTGACCAGGAGGGCGCTTCCGTCGGAAGGCAGCGCTCCTCGCGCTTCGGCGAGGGACAGCAGCGCCAGGCTGGACGGGCCCAGGAAGCCGACATGGCAGCCCCTGCGAGCGAATGCCTCCTCCAAGGCCGCGGCGTCGGCTTCCCGGCACACGGCCACGAGGAGCGACACCGTCCCGCCGGACCGCGAGAGCACCTCGTACCGGAGCCGGACCTGGTCCAGGGGCGCGTTCAGGAGCTTTCGAAGCTGCCACAGGATCACCTGGGCGCGCTCCTTTTCTTCCCTTGGGAAATCCTCCACCGCGAGGACCTGGATCTTGAAGAACGGGTCGCCGACCACCACCGAAAGCCGCTTCGGTGCCCCCAGGTGGGTCATCAGGGACTCCGCCGACCGCTCGAGGGCTTCCCCCTCCGGAAGGAACGCCTCCGACCCGGAAGAGAGCGCCTCCTCGTGGCGCACGAGGGTGGTCAAGTCCTTTCGAGCCTCCGCCACCCGGAGCCCGTACAGATGAGGCGGCTCCAGGAGCGCCGCCACCGGCGGGATGGTGGGACGGAACCTGGTGAGCCAGTTTCTCAGGTGCCCCTCGAGCTGCATGACGTGTCCTCCAGCCGGCCGCCTTCCCCGGGCACGGCCCCGGGATCAATCCTCGACGAACGTCACCTTGTTGATCTCCTTGAGGGTGGTCTGTCCGGAGAGCAAGACCCGGACGGCCGACTCGCGCAACGTGACCATCCCCTCCTCCCTCGCCGCCTTCTTGATCTCGCTGGACGGCTTCCGGTCGATGATGAGTTCCCGGATCCGGTCGGAAAGCTCCAGCAGCTCCGAAATGGCCATGCGCCCACGGAATCCCGTGCCGTTGCAGTCCAGGCAGCCGACCCCCCGGTAGAGTTGCGCGCCGGCGGCGAGGTCGGGCGGGATCCGGTTGTCCACGAGGAGTTCCCGGGGGTACGTCACGCTCTCCCGGCAGGAGGGGCAGATCCGGCGCACCAGCCGCTGAGCCAGAACGCAGTTCAGGGCCGAGACGAAGTTGTAGGGCTCCACCTTCATGTTGAGGAAGCGTCCGAGGACGTCCACCACGTTGTTGGCGTGGACCGTGGTGAAGACGAGGTGTCCCGTGAGCGCGGACTGGATGGCGATGTTGGCCGTCTCCTCGTCGCGGATCTCCCCCACCATGATCTTGTCCGGGTCGTGCCGGAGGATGGACCTCAGTCCCCGGGCGAAGGTGAGCCCCTTCTTCTCGTTGACCGGAATCTGAGTCACCCCGCGCAGCTGGTACTCGACGGGGTCCTCGATGGTGATCATCTTGTACTCGGCCGACTGGATCTCCGAAAGCACGGCGTACAGGGTCGTGGTCTTGCCGGAACCGGTGGGGCCCGTGACGAGGAGCATGCCGTAGGGCTCGTTGGCGTGGCGGCGGATCCTCCTCATCACCTCCGGCTCGAAACCCAGCACGTCCAGGCTCAGATTCTTGAACTCCTCGCTCGTGGACTCCTTGTCGAGGATCCGGATCACGCAGTCCTCGCCGTGGATGGTGGGGATCACGCTCACGCGGAAGTCGACGGTGCGGCCCTTGATCTTGAGCTTGAACCGCCCGTCCTGGGGCACGCGCTTTTCGGCGATGTCCAGTTCGGCCATGACCTTGATGCGGGAGATGATCGTGGCATGGAATCGCTTGTCGATGGGATCCATGGCCGGGTAGAGGACGCCGTCGATCCGGTACTTGATGACGACCTCCGTCTCTCCGGTTTCCACGTGGATGTCGCTCGCCCTGCGCTGGAGCGCGTTGAACACGGTGAAGTCCACGAGCTTGATGATGGGCGAGGTGTCCTCGGAGAGCTTGTCGATGGAGATGACGCCCTCCTCGCCTTCCTCCGCGTCCTCCCGTACGATCTGGATCCGAAAGTCCTCGCTGACCTCCTCCAGGACGCGCTGACTCGACTCGGACTTCTTCAGAACGTCCTGGATCTCGCTCCGGACCCCCACGAAGAGGCGGAGGGGCCTCTTCATGAGGGCCTCGAGTTCGTCGATCATGGTGACATCCGAGGGGTCCGCGGCCACCACGGACAGGAACGCCCCTTCCTCCCGGTACGGGACAAAGGTGTAGCGGAACATGAGGTCCACGGGGATGGAGAGGAAGAGCCCCGTGTCCACCCGGAAGTCCTTCAGGGACATGAAGGGGAGCCGCAACGACTCGGCGAGGCGCCGGGCGCTCTTCTCTTCGTTCAGGAGCTCCCCGTCCGTCGGGAGCCGGGAGGTGAGTTCACCGGGCGACGCGGCCATGGCTCTCTCCAACACCGTAGCGCCGAATTCGGCGAGTGCATGCGGCGGACCATCCGATCTCGTTCATCTGCGATGCGGCTCCGCGGGCCCTCGGCGGGCCCCTATCCGCTCACCAGGTTGTACATGGAGAAGAGCGGCATGTATACCGAGAGTACCACGAGGGCGATGAGGACGGCCATGAACAGGAGCAGGGCCGGCTCGAGGAGGGCGACGAAGCGCTCCACGGCGGTGGATAGCTCTTCGTCGTAGAACTGGCTCACCTGGTCGAGCATCTCCGCCAGCGATCCCGTGGACTCCCCCACCTCCACCATTTCGACGGCCATGGGCGTCATGACGTTCGTTTTCTGGAGGCTGGACCACAGGGCCTGGCCCTCCAGCACCTGCCGCTTCACGTTTCGAAGCTCCACCTTGTAGAGCTCGTTGCTCATGGCCTCGGCGACCACGTCGAGGGCCGTCACGATGGGGATGCCTCCCGCCACCAGCGTGCCCAGGGTCCGGCACATCTGGGAGATGTTGTACCGGCGGATGTTGACTCCCAGAAGCGGGAGGCGCATGCGTACGCGGGCGAGCCAGAGCCGGCCCTCGGGCCGCGCGGAGAGGACCTTGAAGAGGACCGGCGCCGCGATGAGGGCCGCCAGGGCGAGGGGCCAGCCCACCTGGGCCACTTTGGAGGCCGCGAGGACGATCTGGGTGATGGCGGGCAGGGCGGCCCCGGAGCCCATGAACAGCTCGGAGAACTTGGGGACGATGACGGTCAGAAGAAGAAAGATCAGGGCCACCGAGAGGGTAAGGAGGATGACGGGATAGATGAGGGCGGACATCACCTTTTTCTGGATGGACTGCACCGTCTTGAGGTAGAAGAGATACCGCTGGATGACCGTCACCAGTTCGCCCGAGCGTTCCCCGGCGGCCAGCGTCGCCGAGTAGATGGCCGGGAAGGCGTTGCCGCGGTTGGCAAAGGCCTCGGAAAGGGAGGCTCCCGCGCGGACGTCGTCGCGGACCTGGCTCAGAATCTTCTGGAACCCGCCTTCCCGCTCGTGGGCCAGGAGCAGGTCCAGGGCCGTCAGGACGGGGAGTCCGGCCTTCAGCAGAGCCGTGAACTCCTGATTGAAGAGGATGAAGTCTCGCAGGCGGACGCGCCGCTGGGAGGAAGCCACGCCGCCGAGGAGGTTCTCCCAAGCCCGGGCCGGCCGGATGGAGAAGACGAAATACCCCTTCTCTTCGAGCTGGCCCCGGAGGGCCCCCTCGCTCGGGGCCACAATCTCCTGAATCGAAACCTCTCCGGTGGAGGACCCCACCCGGCACCGAAACCTCGGCATCAGGGGACCTCCGGCCGGTCCACCTCGGGCAGGAGGGTGGGGGTGATCCTGAGGCGCAATGGGGGGACCTCCTCCCGGGCTCGAAGGAGAAAGAGCGTGGGTTCGCCCTCGGGGAGCACGGCGGCGCCCCGCAGGAGGTCCTTCGAGGCGTCCCCCTTGCCGGGGCGCCAGGAGAGCCGGAGGCTCTTCAGGCCGAGGCGGCGCCGGGACGGATCGAACCCCTGGGCCTCCGCATCCAGCCGGAAATCCTCTCCGAGAGAGCAATCGCCCCGGCCGCCCTCCCTCAGGTCGATGACGCCCCGGTGGGTGACCTCCGGGCGCAGCGACGCGGACCACTCGGTCGCGTCCACAAAGGCCGGAGATTGCTTGAACGGACCTCCCGCCGAGGGCTTCGGCAGGACCTCCAGGGCCGCTTCGAGGGCGAAGCGGCGCGCCGGGGTGTCCAGGTCAAGAAGGAGCCGGCGGAGGCCGGGAAGCCGGGAGGCATCGTCCTCCACCGACAGGGAGTTTCCGGATCCATCCACGGTGATGCGCCCTCGGGGACCGAGTTCCTCGGTGACGCGCCCGACCACGGACCGCACGTCCCGGTGCTTGAGCGTGTAGCGGAAACTCGCCAGTTGCTGGGCGGCGAACCACAAGGGAAGAACGGACGCCAACGCCAGGACCATCCATGTCCTTCGACTCATCCGGGCTCCTCCACGATCACCACGAGGGCCCTGTCGGCCTCCAGCGCAGAGCCGCCATCCGCCTGGAACGCGGGCGAGGACGCCGCCGGGACGACGGCGTTCAGAAGCGGCTCGGAACGGGGGACGGGGATCCCCACCCAAAGCGCGACGCCCAGCCCCGCGAGGAGTCCCAAGGCCGCCACCCTGGCCGCGGCGCGACGCCTTCTCCGCGCCCGAATGCGCCCACCGAGCCGCAAGGTGAACTCGTCCCATGCCTCCGGCGACCGCCGGGCGGAAGCGAAGTCCTCGATCTTCAAAGGGAGATCCCCCTCTCCTCCAGGCGCCGCTGGACCTTTCGCCTGGCCTGCATGGCCTGGTTCCTGACGGTGCTCTCGGCCACCCCAAGGGAAGAGGCGATGGCCCGAAAGTCCAGGCCCTCCACGAACCGCAGAAGGAAGACGGCCCTTTCATGGGCGGGGAGGACCTCCAAGGCCGCCGCCAATGCGTCCTCGACCTCCCTCGTCCAAAGGGTCTGCTCCGCCTTCGGGGCCACCGAAAAGGCGTCCAGGACGTCCGGCTCGGGGAGGACACGGCGAGTCTCCTCCCGGCGGAGGTGGTCGATGGCCCGGTTCACGCAGAACCGGCGGAGCCATGCTTCGGGCTCCTCGGGAAGCCCCGCCCTTCCCCGCTCCCAGAGCGCGAGGTAGGCCTCTTGAAGGACCTCGTCCGCGATGGCATCCCGTCCCGTCATCCGCCTCACCGTCCAGAAAAGGCTCTCTCGCGTGCCCGCCACCACTTGGTCGAAGGCCTCGGGGTCGCCGCCGAAGGCAAGCCTCAGAAGGGACCGCAGTATCCCCCCCTTCACGCCGGCCCTCCCGACTGTAAGACGGACGGTGGGCGGTTCCGTCTAGCCCTTCTGCGCAGCACGATGTAGGCGACCAGGGCCGTGCCACTCCCGCCGGCCGCCGAAAGGAGCACCGCCCCCAGGAGGAAAGCCGCGAGGTCACCGCCTCCGGCGAAAGGACCCGGAAAGAGGATTCGGCCCACCGCGAAGGCGACGGCCAGGATGGCCGGCGCCGTAAAGGGCTGCCAGATCAGGGTCCCCGCGAGCACGGCCGGGCGGTTCAGGCGGAGAAGAAACGCCAGGAGGAGTGCGATGGCCGTCTGGAAGGGGACCACGGGCAGGAGACCGATGGCCACGCCCAGGCCCGCTCCGGCGGCCGTCCTGGCCGGCGTATCCCCGAGCCCGAGGACCGCCCGCGCGGCCTCACCGAACGAAGTGGTCGAACCCTCTGGGAAGAAGCGGCTCACTCCGTCCTCCGGGCCACCGTAGCTCAAGGGCCTCACCTTCGACCAGCCGTCCGATCCGGAAGGGCGGACCCGCGGCCCCCACCCATTCCGGGTCCGGCTCCCCACCCGCCGCAAACAGGAGGACCTGGTCCTCCCCTCCAAGAACCGCCTCCCTCGCCGACTCCTCGCTCCACTCGCCGGCCCGCGGGTCAACCGGGATGCGCTCGGCCTCCACTACGGCTCCGCATCCCGATGCCCCGCAGAGCCGGTGGAGATCCAGAGCCAGCCCGTCCGAGACGTCGATGCAGCAGGTCGCCCCCCCGGGGCGGGCCAGGGACAGGCCCAGGAGCGTCTGCGCCGGCGGGCGGTAGAAGCGGTCCAGAAGGCCCTGGACCGGGTCCTTCGGGGGGGCCTCCTCGAAGCGGTCCAGGACGGCCCCCTGCTGGAAGGCCCGAAGGGCCGCCCTGGCGCCGCCCACGCTCCCCGACAGATAGAGGGCGTCTCCCGGTCGTCCTCCGGCGCGTGTGAGCGGCCGGTCACCCGCCAATCCGATCAAGGTGAGGCTCAGAACCAGCCCCCCTGGGCTCCCGCTCAAGTCGCCCCCGCAAAGTCCCACCCCTTCCCGACGGGCCAGGTTCCTCATCCCGTCCAGAAGGCCCTCCACGTAACCGTCCTCCAGTCCATCCGGAATGCCCAGGGTGAGGAGGAGGAAGCGCGGCATGGCGCCGACCGCCGCGAGATCGGACAGGTTCGCCGCCAGCGCCTTATGGCCGAGGGCCTCGGGGGGTGCCCACCGCCGCTCGAAGTCGACGCCCTCCACGAGGGCGTCCGTCGTCACCGCGTATCGGGCGGGGGGCAAGACGCAGGCGTCGTCCCCGAGGTCCACTTCCGCCCCGGATGGCCCCCACGTTCTCTGAATGTGCCGGATCCAATCGGCCTCGCCCCGGCGGGGTCCGGTCACGGGCGCGCGCCCCCGTTCGCCCCGAACTGGTCGATCTTCGAATTCAGGGTGTTTCGGTGCATCCCCAGCTTTTTCGCGGCCTTGCTGCGGTTTCCGTCGCATGTGGCCAGGGTCCGTTCAATGTAGAGGCGCTCGATTTCGCCTTGGGTTTCCTTCAGCGTGATTCCGAGGCGGATGAGAAGGTCCACGATCTCACGAAGGTGGCCGTTCAGATCCTTGTTCTCAACGAAGGGGTCCCCGAAGGGAAGCCGATTCACCTTGCCTACCCCCCTGTTCCGCCGCTCGCGCGGCGAAGCCCGCCCTCACGCCGGAAGTTGCTTCAGACTCTTCTCGTGCCTCTTGGCGATCAGCAGCATCTGGTCCTTCATGGTCAGCTTTTTCTTTTTGACCTCCGCCACGCGGACCTCTTCTTCAGGGCTCAAGAACCCTTTCTTCGCGAGAGCCTCCAACTCCTGTTCGTATTCCTGGTGCTTCTCGTAGAGCCGGCGAAACTCCTCGTCGTTCTTGGCAAGGTATTCTCGAACCTGCTGACTCAACTGCATGAGGGTCTCCCTCCCCGCGCGGAGAAGCTTACCGCGGCCGCATGAAGATGCGGTCCCAACGGGTTTTTCCGAAGAAGTGGACGATCTTGTCGAGGAACCGCCGGGCCACGTCTCCAGGCGAGTTCCGGAGGTAGTCGTAGTCGCCTTCCTTGAAGGACCACCAGACAACCCATGCCCTGCCGAGGACCATTCGGGCGTCGAGGGCGCCCCAATACCGGCTGTCCTCGCTGTTCATCCGGTTGTCTCCCATCATGAAAAGGTGGCCTTCGGGGATACGATAAGGCCCGAAATTACCCCGGTCAAGAGCGTCGAGCCCGTCCTTGCCCTTGAGGCTCACCTGCACCCGGTCCGGGAGGTAGTCCACCCGGAATGCCTCCGGAGTCTTCAGGAAGTCGGGGAGTTCCGGGACCTCGGTCCCCTCCGGGATCTCCGGCACGGACTCGTAGGTTCCGCGGTAGGGTTCGGGCAAGAGGGTGTACCCCTCCACAAGCATCTTTCCGTTCAGGAAGACCTTGTGGTTCACGAGCTGGATCACGTCCCCCGGCATGGCCACCACGCGCTTGATGAACGGGACCTGGGGATTTCCGGGGAACTTGAACACAACGATGTCCCCCCTGCGGATGTCCCTCATGGGGAGGATCTTGCGCTCCCAGTCGAAGGTGGAGGGACCGTAGAGGAAGGAATTCACGATCAGGCGGTCCCCCACGAGCAAGGTGTTCTTCATGGACCCGGATGGGATGTTGCTGTTCTGGAATACCCACGTCCTCGCGAAGAGGACGAAGATCAAGACCACGCAGATGGTCTCCCAGTAGTCCCGGAGGGTGCCCTTGGGCAAAACGTCCGCCTCGGCCACGCCGACCTTGGCTCCATCCTTTGGTGCCATTCTGACTCCCCGCACGGCGCCACGACCACGGCGCAATTTTTAACTTTAACCGGGCCCGAGGCGTCAAGTCAAACCCGACGCCTCCCGGCGTGCTGGGGCCGGGCAACGGGATGGGGGGATCGAGCCCGAACCGCCCATGCGCCTTGACCGGTCGCGGGGCGGCACTTACCATGAACGGGAGCAGGAGGGAATCATGCCCCGCATCGCCCTGTTGCCCGGGGACGGAATCGGCCCCGAGGTCACGGCGGAAGTGGTCAAGGTCCTGGAGGCCCTCCGATCCCGGGGGATCCCCCTGGAATGGGAGGTCTTCGGGAGTTCGGCGGACACCTACCTGACCACCGGCTCGGCGCTCCCCGAGGACGTGTTCCAGCGTCTTTCCGCGTACGACGCCATCTTCGCGGGGGCCTTCGGGGACCCGCGGATACCCGATTCGGCGCACGCCCGCGAGATCCTGCTCGGCCTTAGGTTCCGCCTGGACCTCTACGTGAACCTGCGCCCCGTTCGACTGCTCTGCGAGGAGCACACGCCGCTGCGAAACCGCGGCCTTGGGGACGTGGAATTCCTCATCCTCCGCGAGAATACGGAGGGGCCTTACGTGGGCGCCGGGGGCGGATTCAAGACGGGCACCCCGGACGAAGTGGCCACGGACATCAGCCTGGCGACCCGACGGGGCGTGGAGCGCATCCTCCGCTTCGCCTTCGCCGCCGCCGCCTCGAAGCCCCGCCGGAGGCTGGCCATGGCCGACAAGCACAATGCGCTCCGGCATACCTCAGGCCTGTGGTTCCGGCTGTTCAAGGCCCTGAAAGAGGAGTACCCGGAGGTGGACGCGCGGCACTACTTCGCGGACAACCTCGCCTGCCAGATGGTCCTCGATCCAACGCAGTTCGAAGTCATCGTCACGGACAACCTCTTCGGCGACCTCTTGTCGGACCTGGGGGCCGCCCTGGCCGGAGGCCTGGGCCTCGCCCCCTCGGCCAATCTCAATCCGGAAACGGGAAAGGCCCTGTTCGAGCCCGTCCACGGCTCCGCGCCGGACCTGGCCGGACGGGAGTCGGCCAATCCTTCGGCGGCCCTCCTCTCCGCCGCCCTCATGCTGGATCACCTGCGGTGCGCCGACTGGGGGTCCCGGCTTCGGGAAGCCGTCCGAGCCTGCCTTCGCGCGGGGCGGACCACCCGAGACCTCGGCGGTGTGCTGTCCACCTCCGCCGCCGGCGACGCCGTCGTCCGGGAGCTTCTCTACGGAGCGGATTCCCCGTGAGGGCCCTCACGCTCTCCGAAGCTCTCCTGGCCCGGGCCGCCGGCCGCCGGGATGCAAGCCCGGGGGACCTTCTGACCTGCCGGATCGACAAGTGCCTCGCCACGGACATCACGGCGCCCCTGTCCATCGAGGTCTTCCGCAAGATGGGCGCCCGGCGGGTCGCCCGTCCCGAGTCCCTGATTCTCGTGAACGACCACTTCGTGCCGGCCAAGGACATCGCGTCCGCGAACTTCGCCCGCGCCATGCGGGAATTCGCCCAGGAGCAGAAGGTCGGGCAGTATTTCGAGGTGGGCCGATCGGGGATCTGCCATGCCCTCGTGGCGGAGCGGGGACTCGTCTCCCCCGGGGAGATCTTCGTGGGCGCCGACTCCCACACCTGCACGGCGGGAGCCCTGGGCGCTTTCGCCACCGGCGTCGGAAGCACCGACCTGGCGGCCGTATGGGCCCTCGGAGAGTTGTGGTTTCGCGTTCCCGAGACGGTCCGCGTGGTGCTCGATGGCGCGCTCCGCCCACCCGTGACGAGCAAGGACGTGATCCTAAAGGTCCTTTCGGAGATCGGCGTGGACGGGGGGCGCTACATGGCCATCGAGTTCGCGGGCGACGGCCTCGCCTCCCTGCCCATGGAAGCCCGGCTCACGCTGTGCAACATGGCCGTGGAGGCCGGCGCGAAGGCAGGTTTGGTCCCACCCGATGCGGTGACCGCGCGATGGGTCGCCGAAAAAGGGGGCACACTGGATCTCGCCCTGTCGCCGGACTCCGGCGCCCGGTACGCGCAGACCCTTACCGTGGAACTCTCGAAGCTTGAGCCGCTGGTGGCGGTCCCTTTCCTCCCGAGCCTGGTCCGACCTGCCCGCGAACTTCGCGGGACGGTCGTGGATCAGGTCTTCATCGGCTCCTGCACCAACGGCTATCTCCCCGACCTGCGGGACGCCGCCCGCATCTTGAAGGGCCGAAAAGTGGCCGACGGCGTTCGCCTCATCGTCACCCCCGCCACCCAGGACGTATACCTCGCGGCCGCCCGGGAGGGAATCCTCTCCGACCTGGTGGAGGCCGGAGCGGCCGTCACGACGCCCACCTGCGGGGCGTGCCTCGGAGGTCACATGGGCGTATTGGGTTCGGGAGAGACGGCCCTGGCCACGACCAACCGGAACTTCAGGGGCCGGATGGGCGACACGAGTTCCCGCGTCTACCTCGCGAACCCGCTGGTGGCCGCCGCCACCGCCGTGGCGGGAACCATCAGCCTCCCCGAGGACCTTCCATGAATTCCCGAGCGCTCCTCAGCGGACGGGCCCGGGTATTCGGCGACCACGTGGACACGGACGTCATCATCCCGGCACGCCACTGCGCCACACTGGACGTCGCCGAACTCGGACGCCACGCCATGGAAGGGCTCGATCCAGAGTTCTCCTCTCGCGTCGGGCGGGGAGACGTGGTCGTCGCCGGGCGCAATTTCGGTTGCGGCAGCAGCCGGGAGACCGCCCCCCTGGCCCTCCTGGGCGCGGGGGTGGGCGCCGTCGTGGCGGTCTCCTTCGCGAGAATTTTCTTCAGAAACGCCCTGAACGTGGGTCTGCCGATCTTCGAGTGCCCCGATGGTGTCGCCGCATGCGCCGAGGGGGACCTCCTGGAAATCGACCCTTCGGCCGGCACGCTGACCCATTCCGGCACGGGGCGGATCTTCCGCCTCCCGCCGTACCCCCAAGAGCTGATCCGGATCGTGGACGCCGGGGGCCTCGTGCCCTACGTGCGCCGCCGTCTGGGTCTGGATTGAACGAAGCGCGTTCCGCCTAGCCCGCCGTGAAGGTCCGCACTTCGCTCTTGGTCTTGACCTTGTTCACGGTGGTCACGACCTGCCAATACAGGGTTCGCCCACCCTGCCCTTTCTTTCGAATCCACTCCAGGGCGGCTGCGCTCGGGATCCATCCGCTCACTTCCAGTTCGCTGCCCCCCGGGTGCGCTGTGTAGGTCTTATGGTTATCCGGGAAGTCCGGGGACACCGAGAGTTTGACCACATACTTGGCGCCTGCGGTCGGCCTCCAGGTGAAGACCGGCGGATTGAAGGCGGAGAGGTGGGCCCCGTCGCAGGGAAGATAGAGGGTGGCCCCTTGGCAGCTGGTTGAGCTCAAGGCCCACAGGCCGCCTTCCTGGGCCGAGACGACCACGGCGCCGTTGTCCAGAATGGCTCCCGCGTAGGAGAAGCCCGGCGTCTCGAAATAGGCTGAGGGAACGGCGGCCTCGGGATCGGAAAGGTCCATCTCCCTCAGCCCCGCCGATCCGTCGCACACGAGCATCCGGTCGCCGGAGAAAGAGAGGGAGAAGGAGGCATTCGAATCAATGTAGGCGAGCTTCTCGGGCTTGGTGGGGTCGGTCACGTCCGTGAGATTGATGGAACCTTCCAAGGTCGGCTGGAAGAGGTAGGCCCCCCGAAGGTAGAGCCTCCCCTGGTTCATGTCGTAGGAGATGGGCCCGCCGACTTTTTCCGGATTCTGGGGATCGGAAACGTCAAGGGCCCAGGTTCCTCCATCGCTCTGGGCCGCCCAGAGGAGATCCTCATCCCCGAGGGCGACCCCCGCGATGAACCCTGTTTCGGTCGTCCACTCTCCGATTTGGACGGGGTGGGCGGGATCCGTGATGTCCACCAGGAAGGCCCCCTTCGCTCCGGCGGCCACAGCCATTCTCGCGCCCGCCACCGCCACCTGTCCGGCCGATCCCTCGAAGGCAAAGGACCCCAGGAGAGAGGGCGCCGCCGGGTCGTTCAAACTGAACAGGAGCACGCCCGCATCCTGGCAGGAGGCCAGGAGGAGGCCCCCCGCCACGGTGAGGTCCACGGCGGGAGAAGGAACGGAGACCTCCGATTCGAGGGAGGGCGAGGAGGGCACCGAGAAATTCCAGGTCTGGATTTTCGAGTTCACGGCCACGTAAGCGCGGTTCCCCAGAGCGGCGAGCGCCCCCTTGGGGTAGTCCCCCACCAGGAGAGGGGAAAACGAGGGATGGTCCGGATCCCCGAGGTCCATGGCCCAGAGCCCGGCTTCGCCGCAGGCCAGGACGGCGCCGCCCGCGCCGGAGGCGCTCACGTTCAACGCCGGCACAGGCCCGGCGGCCACGGCCCGAGAAACGGGAGCCTGGGGATTCGTTACGTCCACGACGCGCGTCCCCTGGACGCCTTCCGCCACAGCCAAGAGGGCGTCCCCCCCCTCCATGAAGGCGGCACCGACGGCGCCCACGGCCTCCGGAAGGGAACCAAGAATTTTCGGAGCGTTCCAGGTCGAAAAGTCCACCAGGACCACCCCCAAATCCGAGTCCAGGGCCGCCACCAGCCGGTCCCGGATGGCCAAGGAGTGCACGGCGGCGAAGTGGGTCACCCGGGCAACCCTTTTCGGATTCTTCGGGTCGGCAATGGAATACACGAAGATCCCCTTGGCCCCACCGGCCACCAGGAGGGTGTTGCCGCTGACGAGGGAGTCCGTGAAGGCTGCGTTTGTAAAGTCCTTCACGTCAGCCTGCTTCGGTCGGGACGGGTCCTCCACGTTCAGCACCCGCAGGACGCTCGTGCCCCCCGTCAGGTAGGCCGCCTCACCGGACTCGTGCACGGCCACGCGCAGCGCGTCGGTCACGGGAAACCGGGAGACTATGGCGGGGGAAGCCGGAACGGACACATCCACGATGACCAGTCCCGTCTTTCCGGTGGCCAGGTAGAGGCGGCCCTGGGCGTAGTCCATGTCCAGTATGGTCCCCGCCTGGGTGAGGGTTCCCACGACGGGCCCGGCGGGAAGATTGTCGTTCACGATCAGCAGCGAGGGACCCGATGCGAACGCCCGGTAGGGGGGGGAGAGGGGAACCGTGAGACGGGCGGAGCTGGCAGGTATCCTGGACTCCACCGAGAAGCCCTCCTGGGTCACGTAGGGTTCTTGGGCAGCGGCGGACCCGAAGGCGGCCATCGCCCATGCGGCCGCGGCAAGAAGGAGACCCGTCCGAAGGTGCAGATTCCGCGTCATGCCTCCGTCCTTTCCGATCAGGGGAATGTCCCCGATCAGTTTAGCCGGGACGGACGGGCACGGTCAAGGAGAGCCGTTCTCGGGACTGATGGGCCGCACCGTGGCGAGCACGGGATAATCGTCCCTCAGAGAGCGGATGAGGCGGTGGTTCGGGGCCATTTCCTGGGCCTTCCGGAACGCCTCCACCCCCTCCTCCTCCTTCCCCGACGCCAGGAGGACCCGGGACAGCCAGGCGAACAGAAAGGGGTTGTTGGACTGGCGCTTGATGGCGGCCTTGAACCGGGACTCCGCCAAGACGTAATCGCCCTCGTGAAACGCATTCACGCCCTCGTTGAACAGGAAGAACGGATCCTCCTGGGCGATCTTTCGACCCATCTCGAGGATGGACTGGGCGACCTCGGGGCGCCGGGCCCCCCGGGCCGCCTGCACGGCGTTCGTGTAGAGGGGCTGGTAGGTGGGGAACTTCTCGATGGCCGCCTGGAGCAGGGCGAGGGCTTCCTCGAACCGGCCCTGCCTCATGAGAATCACGCCGAGGTTGTTCTGAAGCTCCTTCATCCCCGGGCGCTTGCTCACGAGAAACCGGACTATGGATTCGGCCCCGGCGATGTCCCCCCCGAGCATACGGTCCACGGCGATGTTGTTGTAAAAGAGCGCCACGGCGGTCGCATCGTCGATGGATTCATAGAGCCAGAGCCGCCAGTCGGAAGATTCCTCCGTGAAGTCCACGATGACGGTGTACGGACTGCTTCCAAGCCCGATGGCCCCGCCGCCGTACCCCACCGCCATGTGTGTGGACACGAAGAAGATCCCTTCCCGTTCGTAGTAGTTGCGGGCCTCGCTCACGTGGACGAAGTACGCGGGGATCTTGAGGTGCCGGGAGATCCCCATGAACAGGTTCGTATAGGAGAGACAGTCTCCCTTTTTCTGCTCGAAGGCCTGCACGGCCGTGAGGGAGAGGTTGTCCTCGTACCGGAAGTTCAGGTAGCCCCGATCGTTGAGGAACCGTATGGTTCTTCTCAATCGATCCACAGGGGTTCCGCCGAAGCCCACCTCCTTTTCCACCTCGAGTCGGATGGCGTCGTTCAGCTCGAAGGGATTTCCCAGGTTCAGGCCGGAAGATTCTCCGTCCTTCAGGAGCTCGGCCACCGTCAGCATGGGCTTTACGGGCTGCTTGGGGGCGCACGCCGCCAGCCCCAGAAGAATCGCCAGAACCGCCGCGCCCCAAACCCATCTCCCGGCCCTTTTCGCGCGTCCCATTCGGCCTCCTCGGTGCGACCAGGGCCCCAGCCCGGCGCGCCCGCCTTTTTCCATTCTACGAATCGGCCTCGACGGGAGTTTTCACCTGGAACCC
>JBFMHB010000063.1 GCA_040752915.1 Acidobacteriota bacterium | reverse complement strand
GCATACAGCATACCTTCGGGCCCGAACCAAGACAAGCGCGCCGGGGTCGGGAGGATCCCACCAACCAAAGAGCCTTCCCGACTCCGGGGGATGGCCCGCTATGGGCCAGGCCCGACTGGGTGCCGGAAGATGTAACGTCGAAGCGAGGCGTTTCATTCTTGTTTCTCGATTGTTACGAATGGGCCCTCTCTGGGCCGAACTCGGTGGCACTGCCCTTGCTCAGAGAATCCGCGTGCGGCTTCGGCCGGGCTCGGCATGATTCGAAGGAGGGGCCCTTGGACCTCGAACACGGGCTGGAAAGAGTGGAGGAGATCCGCCAGGGACTGGAGGCCGGGCTGAACGATTTTCTCACCGGAGAGGGCGGTCCCGGCCCCACTCCCGTCGTACTCCGCTTCCTGACCAAGTACGCCATCGGCCTTTCGCGCCCGGATTTGCTGGCCAAGTTGAGGTCGGCCCTCAGGAGGCTCGCGGAACCCCCCCGCTACGACGCCGAGGAGGGGGGGTTCTTTGAGTCCGGCTTCGGCTCGCGCAAGACCCTCGCCGCCAATTCAGTATGGCTCATGGTGGCCCTACGCCTGAGGCGGCCCGGTCAGGGGGAGGCCTCCGGAACCCTGGCCCGGAGCCTCCTGCGCTACCTGCAGACCCGACTTCTCATGCCGGACGGGAGCTTCGCCTCGGGGCAGGCGGCGGACGAGGCCTACTACGCCCTCCCCATCCACCAGAGGCGCATGTTGCCGCCCCCCCCCGCCCTCTTTCCAGCTACGCCTCTTGCGTGTGCCCTGGCCGCGCAGGCTTTTTCGAAAGCCTACCAGTCCTATGGGGAGCCCTCCTACCTCAAGGCGGCGCAACGGAGCCTTCGGGCCTCGTTCGAAACATCCTCCGAGGTGCCCGATGGGGACGGGCCGTCGCAGGCCCTCCTCCCCGAGCGGGGGCTGGCCTGCCTGTCTCTTTACAACGCCTCCCTCGATCCGTCCTTTCTGGAACGAGCCGGACGTCTGGCCGAGGGCCTCCTCCGGGACCGTGGGATCAACCCGACCCCGGACGATCTTTCCCGTGGGGCCACCTTCCTGCTTCTCGCCTCGGCCCAGCTTCAGGACGAGGCCATCGGTCGAGGGGCCCGGCGGCTCGTGGATCGGATTCTGGAGAGCCCCCCGGGGTCGCCGGAGGAAGCGGCGCACGCCGGGAGCGCCATATTGTCCGTGCTTCTCCCCCTGGCCCTGTTCACGGCGGTGACCGATGGCTCCCGGGCCCAGAAGGAGAAGGTCCTGGAGCGGATCCGCTCTTTCCAGGCGCCGTACGCGACCATCCTCCACCGGTCCCCCAGCGCCAGCGAGGCCATGCAGGCGCTCCCCAGGCTCTTCTCGCAGTGCGGGGGGCAGAGCCGGGAGATCCCGCTGTTTCCCCTCCCGGGATGAAAGGGGGCCCGCCCCGGGCGTTGCGCGGTTCCCTCGAAATGTGATAAAAGGGTTTGTCCGGGGGAGCCCGCCGACGTGCGCCCGTAGCTCAGCCGGATAGAGCGTCGGCCTTCGAAGCCGCAGGTCCCCCGTTCGAGTCGGGGCGGGCGCGCCACTCCGATTTTCCTGAAGGGTTCCAACCGGGGACCGCCCCTGCGGAAAGAAAGTTCCGGCCAGAAATGCGGCGGCCGGCCGTTCAGGAGAGAATCCGGGCGAAAGTGGCGGAATTGGCAGACGCGCAGGACTTAGGATCCTGTGGGGAAACCCGTGGGGGTTCGAGTCCCCCCTTTCGCACCAGAGGCAAGTACGTTTCCATCGCCCAGGGGTAATGGGGCGGGATCGAGTTCAGGAGAGAGACTGGGAACGAAAAGGGCGGAAAGGCCCCGGCGGTTTTCGCAGGTCAGACGCCGTCGGATGGGCGGAGGGCCTCGGAAGGATGCAGGCGGGGCCCCTCCCTGGATCCGCGGGGAAGCGGAAAGCGAGACGGACCAAGGCCGAAGGGGCATGCCGCTCCGCCCGGCTCCCCCTGATCCACGAGACCTTCGGGCGGACGGAACGCCTTCCGCCCCTTGAACCCCGAGAACAACCAATCTGGAGCCCGCATGGACATTACGTTCAAGAGTCAGGAAGGTTGCCGGAAAACGTATTCGATCCACTCCCCATGGGACGAGGTGGAGCCCAAATTCCGGGAGGTGGTCCGGGCCGTAAGGGGCCAGGCCCATCTGCACGGATTTCGCCCCGGAAAAGCCCCGGAGGGACTGGTCAAGGGCCGGTTTCAAAAAGAAATCCGAGAAGAGGTGCTGGAGCGGTTTCTCCCCGACGCGGCCCGGGAAACCCTCCAGAAATTCTCCCTCGACCCCGTGGTGGAGCCTTACGTGGAGGCGGTCCAGCTGGAGGAAGGCCATCCCTTCGTCTGCGATCTGCACGTGGAGGTCGCCCCGGAGGTTCCCGAGGTGAACGCCCAGGGCATCGTGGTGCGGTGCCCCCGGGCCGAAGTCAAGGAGGCCCAGGTGGACCGGGTTCTCGAGGGACTTCGGGAGCGCGCCGCCGTGATGAAGCCCCAGGAGGTGGCGTCCGAAGGGGATTATCTGTCCGTGACCATGAGGCGGAAGGGGCAGGCCAAGGGCCAGGACCTCTTTCTGCGGGCGCTCGCGGACAGCCACCATCCGGCGGAGCGGGCACTGTCCGGCAGAAAGACCGCCGAGGTCTTTGATCTCAAGGTGGAGCCCGAGGCCGGTGAGGGAGAGCCGGGCCACGATTCTCCCCACGCCCACCTGGCCCCCGGGGAATACGAATTCACGGTAAACAAGATCGTCCGGCGGGAGGTCCCGCCCCTGGGGGACGATCTGGCCAAGGACCTGGGGGCGGAGAGCCTGGAGGCCCTTCGGGATCGGGTGAGAAAGGACGTGGAGGCCCGCCTTCAGGCGGAAATGCGCGCCCTGCAGGAGGACCGGCTCATCGAGGCTCTCCTCGACAAGTATCCCGTGCCGGCTCCCCCGACGCTGGCGGACCGGCAATTGCGGGAGGACCTGCAATCCATGGCGGAGGAGTGGGCCCGGCAGGGGCTCGACCCGACCAAGGCGGGCGTGAACTGGGAGGAGATCGCCCGGTCTCGCAGGTCCGTGTCCGAGAGGAAGGTGTCGGCCTACTACCTATTGAAGGCCGTGGCCGAGCGGAACGGCCTGACCGTCGCCGAGGACGAACTCGCGGCCTATTTCCAGAACCTGGCCGAGGGCTCGCGGATGCCCGCGGACCGGATTCGGGCCCGGTACGAAAAGGAGGGGCGCCTCGACGACGTGCGAGACCTGCTGGCCCGCAAGAAGGCGCTGGGCTTGCTTCTTTCCCAGGCTTCCGTTACATTGGTCGAAGCTGAGCCCGTCCCGGCGGAGGAAGGCTGATGCCCCTCATTCCCTTCGTGGTGGAGCAGACGAACCGGGGGGAGCGGTCCTACGACATCTACTCCCGGCTGCTCAAGGACAACATCATTTTCATCGGCGAGGAAATCGACGACCATCTCGCCAACCTGGTGATCGCCCAGCTCCTGTTTCTGGAGGCGGAGGATCCCTCCCGCGACATCTGGCTGTACATCAACAGCCCGGGAGGCCACGTCACGGCGGGCCTGGCGATCTACGACACGATGCAGTTCGTGAAGCCGGACATCAACACGGTTTGCATCGGCCAGGCCGCCTCCATGGCCGCCCTTCTCGTGGCCTCGGGAGCGAAGGGGAAGCGCTTCGCCCTGCCCAATTCGACGCTCATGATCCACCAGCCCTGGGGGGGGATGAAGGGGCAGGTCACGGACATCGAAATCCACGCGCGGGAACTCGTGAGGACCCGGGAACGCCTCTACGACATCCTCGTCCGCCACACGGGACGGAGCCTCGAGGACGTGCGGAGGGACTGCGAGCGCGACAACTTCATGGCGGCGGAGCAGGCGGTGGAGTACGGGCTCGTGGACAAGATCCTCGTCCAGCACGGGTCCGAGAAATAAATGGCGCGGTTGTTGCATTCCTGCCGGGGAGGGGTCGGACCCCGGAGGCCATGAGATGAGCCGAGCGTACGGAGACAACGAACTCCGGTGCAGTTTCTGCAACAAGCCCCAGCGCGATGTGAAGAAGCTCATCGCGGGGCCCAACGTCTACATCTGCAACGAGTGCGTGGACACCTGCAACGAGATCCTCGCGGAGGACGTGGAGAAGGAGGAGCGCGGAAAGAGCCCGCTTCCCAAGCCCAGGGAGATCAAGTCCTTCCTCGACGAATACGTGATCGGTCAGGAATCCGCCAAGAAGCGGATTTCGGTGGCCGTCTACAACCATTACCGCCGGACCCAGCCCTCGGTTCGCCGGGGCGAGGTGGAAATCCAGAAATCCAACATCCTGCTCATGGGCCCCACGGGCACGGGCAAGACACTCCTGGCCCAGACCCTCGCCCGGCTCCTCAAGGTGCCCTTCGCCATCGCCGACGCGACCACCCTGACGGAGGCCGGGTACGTGGGCGAGGACGTGGAGAATATCCTTCTGAAGCTCCTCCAAAACGCGGATGGCGACCGGGCCAGGGCCGAGCGGGGCATCGTCTACATCGATGAAATCGACAAGATCGCCCGAAAAGGGGAGAACCCCTCCATCACGAGGGACGTCTCCGGGGAGGGGGTCCAGCAGGCCCTCCTCAAGATCCTGGAAGGAACCGTGGCCAACGTGCCTCCCCAGGGCGGGCGAAAGCATCCTCATCAGGAGTTCATCCAGATCGACACCACCAACGTCCTCTTCATTTGCGGCGGGGCCTTCGTGGGGCTCGACAAGATCGTCGAGCGCCGCATGCACCGCTCCAGCATCGGCTACGGAGGGGTGCCCCAGTCGCGGGAACAGCGGGGAGTGGACACGCTCCTGGCCCAGGTCCAGCCGCAGGATCTGATCAAGTACGGCATGATCCCCGAATTCGTGGGACGGGTGCCCGTGGTGGCCAGCCTGGGCGAGCTGGACCTTAAGGCTCTCACGACGATCCTCACCGAACCCAAGAACGCCCTCGTCAAGCAGTACGAGAAGATCTTCGAAATGGAGGGGGTGAAGCTGACCTTCACCCAGGAGGCCATCGAGGAGGTCGCCCGCCAGTCCATTTCGAGGGGCGTCGGAGCTCGAGGGTTGAGGATCATCATGGAAGACCTCATGCTCGAGCTCATGTACGACATCCCCTCCCAGAGCAACGTCAAGGAAGTCGTCATCACCAAGGACGTGGTCCTCTCCAGCGCCAAGCCGATTATGCTCATGGAAAACGCGGGCTGACGGTCCGCCCCGTTTAGAAGGAAACCCATGAACCTACCGCAGACCCCCTCCAGGGCGGGAGCCCCACCGATGGTGCACCCGTTGATCACCCTGAGGGACATGGTCGTTTTCCCCCACTCCATCCGGCCCTTCGTGGTCGGGAGGCGGGCCTCCATCGCCGCCGTGGAGTCCGCCCTGGCCGGGGAAGGCCACGTCTTCCTCCTTCTCCAGAAGGACCCCCAGGCCGAAGAGCCCTCGTCCTCCGGGCTCTTTCGCGTGGGAGTCGTGGCCCGGATCATCCAGTCCCTGGCGCTGCCGAACGGCCACATGAAGATCCTCGTGGAGGGGCTGTACAGGGGCGTGGTGCAGGACCTTCTCCTCGACGGTCCCGTGAACCACGCCTCCGTGATTCCCACGCCCGACCCTCAGACCGTGGATGCGGAGTGCGAGGGGCTCGCCTCCGATTTGGCCAGGAAGTTCGATGAGCACCTGCGAAAGAACCAGGCCCTGTACGGCGGGGTCACCACTTCGGCGCTCAATCCCGATGAGCCGGGCCGGTTCGCCGATCAGGTGGCGGCCTACCTGGGAATCCAGACCGAGGTGAAGCAGCGGATCCTGGAGGTCCTGGAGCCTTCGGAGCGGGTCCGTCTCGTGCGGCGCCTCCTGGCGTCGGAGGTGGAACAGACGAACCTGGACCAGCGGCTGAACCGGGAGGTGGAGAAGCAGATCGAGAAGACCCAGAAGGAGTACTTCCTCAACGAGAAAATGAAGCTCATCAAGAAGGAACTCGGGAGGGAGGACTCTTCGACGGAGCTGGAGGAGCTGAAAGACCGCATCCAGCGGGCGGGCATGCCGGAGGCGGCCCTGGAGAGGGCCCTTTCGGAATTGAAGCGGCTCGAGGTCATGCCTCCCGTTTCCGCCGAGGCCACCGTGTCCCGCTCCTACATCGACTGGCTCCTGGCCCTGCCCTGGTCCAAGGAGTCCAAGGATCGGCACGACATCAAGCGGGCCGAGCGAATCCTGAACCAGGACCATTACGGATTGGAAAAGGTCAAGGAGCGCATCCTCGAATACCTGTCGGTGCGCACGCTGACCAGGAACCCGCGGGGCAGCATCCTCTGTTTCACGGGGCCTCCGGGCGTGGGCAAGACCTCCGTGGCCAAATCCATCGCCCGCAGCATGGGGAGGGAGTTCGTCCGGCTTTCCCTGGGCGGCGTGCATGACGAGGCGGAGGTGAAGGGCCACAGAAGGACGTACATCGGGGCCTTCCCCGGCCAGATCATCCAGCTCGTGAAGCGGGCCGGCACCAAGAACCCCCTCTTCCTGCTGGACGAGATCGACAAACTAGGGTCGGACTACCGGGGCGATCCGGCCTCGGCCCTCCTCGAGGTGCTCGATCCCGAGCAGAACGGCGCCTTCCTCGACCACTATATCGACGTTCCCTTCGACCTCAGCCGCGTCTTCTTCGTGACGACGGCCAACGTGACTCACACCATTCCCCCGGCCCTCCTGGACCGGCTGGAGGTGATCCCCTTCTCGGGGTATACCCTCCCCGAGAAGCTCGCCATCGCCGAGGGGTACCTCGTGCCCAAGCAGCTCAAGGCGCACGGGCTGAGGCGGAGGGACGCGAACTTTACGCGGGAGGGCCTCTCCTTCGTCGTGGACGGCTACACCCGCGAGGCGGGGGTGCGGAACCTGGAGCGGGAAGTGGCCGCCCTCTGCCGGAAGATCGCCCACAAGGTGGTCCGCGACCGCCGCCGGGATCCCGAGGTCCTGACGCCCGAGCGGGTGGAGATCCTGTTGGGGGTTCCGCGGTACAAGGAGCGGAGGGTCCTCCAGAGCGACGAAGTAGGGATCGCCGTGGGCCTGGCCTGGACCCAGGCCGGGGGGGACATCCTCCTTCTCGAGGCGAGCCTCATGCCGGGGAAAGGGGCGCTGACGCTGACAGGGCAGCTGGGCGACGTCATGCAGGAGTCGGCGCGGGCGGCCTTCTCGTACATCCGGGGCCAATCCGCCCGCCTGGACCTGCCGGCCAACCACTTTTCCGAGAGCGACGTGCACGTGCACGTTCCGGAAGGCGCCATTCCCAAGGACGGTCCCAGCGCGGGCGTGGCGCTGGCGGCGGCCATGCTCTCCGCTTTCGTGGGGATCCCCGTGCGCCACGACGTGGCCCTGACGGGGGAGGTGACCCTCCGTGGAAAGGTTCTCCCCATCGGCGGGCTCAAGGAGAAGATCCTCGCCGCCAAGCAGCACGACGTCTTCGAGGTCATCCTTCCGAGGGACAACGAGAAGGATCTGGCGGAGGTGCCCGAGAGCCTGAGGCAAGGGATGCGGTTCCACCTGGCCGAGACGCTGGAGGAGGTTTTCCGCCTGGCCCTCGTGGAGGACCCCTTCCGGCGCCGCCGGTCCATGGTTCTGGAAACGGCCGACGGACCGCGTCCGGAAAAGGCGCCCTGAGAACCGGTCCGGGAAGATACCGATCGGACTCACGGGGGGGTTGGCAACAGAGGGGGATTCGTGAAGCTGGACAGGGTGGAGCTGGAGCGGGTCTGCACGGCGCCGAAGCAGCTGCCGCCCCGCTCGCTTCCTGAGCTGGCTGTGATCGGGCGGTCCAACGTGGGGAAGTCCTCCCTGATCAACTCCCTGCTGGGGCGCCCGGGCTTCATGCGCGTGAGTCGGACGCCGGGCCGGACCCAGGCGATCCTGTTCGTGAAAGTGGGGGACCTCGGGTATGTGGTGGACCTCCCGGGATACGGCTACGCAAAGGCGCCCGAGGGCGTCCGGCGGTCGTGGGCGGCCCTCGTGAACGGGTACATGGAGTCGCGGGGCGGGTCGGCGGCCCTCTTGCTCGTGGATGTGAGGCGGGATCCGGGGCAGGGGGAGCACCAATTGATGGATTGGTTCCGGAGATACGGTTGGGAGGTTCGGGTGGTCCTCACGAAGGCGGACAAGCTTCCAAGAGGCCGGCGAGCGGCCGCCGCCGCAGCGACGGCACGGGCGCTGGGCCTGAGCCCCGACACTCCCCCGCTCCTCTTCTCGTCGCTGACGGGCGAGGGGCTCCCCGCGTTGAGGAAGTTGGTGGAAAGGAGCATGGAGTCGGTGAGATGAATAAAGGACGAACGGAGAACCTGGACCTCGCGAAACTGCACGACATGAACCCCCAGGAGCTGCTGAAGCTCGGCAAGGACTACGAAATCGAGAACCTCTCCTCCCTCAAGAGGCAGGAGCTCATCTTCCAGGTCCTCAAGTCCCAGGCCGAGGCCAACGGCTTCATCTTCGCCGAGGGCGTGCTGGAGATCCTCCAGGACGGATTCGGCTTCCTGCGGGCGCCCGAGTACAACTATCTGCCCGGCCCCGACGACATTTACGTAAGCCCGTCGCAGATCAAGAAGTTCGGGCTCAGGACGGGAGACACGATCTCGGGCCAGGTGCGCCCCCCCAAGGAAGGCGAGAAGTACTTCGCCCTCATCAAGGTGGACGCCATCAACTTCGAATCTCCCGTGAAGACGCGGGACCGGATGTGGTTCGACGCCCTCACCCCCATTTATCCCAACCGGAGGATCCGCCTGGAGACCTCCCGGCAGGCCCTGTCGGGGCGGGTTCTCGACCTCGTGACGCCCATCGGGTTCGGCCAGCGCGGCCTCATCGTCGCCCCGCCCCGGACCGGCAAGACCATGCTCCTCCAGGCCATCGCCCACGCCATCACGGCGAACCATCCGGACGCCTATCTGCTGGTTCTGCTCATCGACGAGCGGCCCGAAGAAGTGACGGACATGCAGCGCTCGGTGAAGGGCGAGGTGCAGGCCTCCACCTTCGACGAGCCGCCCACCCGCCACGTCCAGGTGGCGGAGATGGTCATGGAGAAGGCCAAGCGCCTCGTGGAGCTCGGACGGGACGTCGTGATCCTTCTCGACTCCATCACCCGCATGGCCCGGGCCTACAACACCGTCACACCCCCCTCGGGGCGCGTGCTCTCGGGCGGCCTCGACGCCAACGCCCTTCAAAAACCCAAGCGCTTCTTCGGGGCGGCCCGGAACATCGAAGAGGGCGGCTCCCTCACGATCATCGCCACGGCCCTGGTGGACACGGGCTCCCGGATGGACGACGTGATCTTCGAGGAGTTCAAGGGCACCGGTAACATGGAGATCCACCTGGACCGGAAGCTCGTGGACAAGCGCGTCTTCCCGGCCATCGACATCAACAAGTCGGGGACCCGGAAGGAGGAACTGCTCACCAAGGAGTTCGAGCTCAACCGGATGTGGATCCTGCGGAAGATCCTCAACCCGCTCTCCACGGTGGAGGCCATGGAGCTCCTCATCGGAAAACTCGGGGAGTTCGAGTCCAACGAGGCCTTCCTCAAGGGGCTCTCGGGAGGCTGATCCGGCGGGGAAGCCCAGCAGGTCCGTCGTTCCCCTTGCAAGGCCCCGCGGTCTCGACCGGCGGCCGTCCCAGGCCCTCAAAACCTTACGACGTTGCCGACGACGATCTGGTAATCGTCCACCCCGGGCCCGTCCACCAGGGGAAAGGCGATGGTTACGAGGAGCACGTTGCTGAAGGCGCTCTTGAGGTTTCCGAGGCGGAGGCCGAACCCCACGTCCGCGAACGTTTGGGACCAGGATCCCCCGGACAGGCGGCGGACGGCCCCCGCGTCCGCGTAGGCCACGAAGCCCAGCTGGAGCAAACCCCACAAGCGGCGGTCGGTGACGAGGCGGTCCTCCAGGGAGAGAACCCACCGCCGGTCCCCGGCCCGGTAGTGGTTCGGATAGCCCCGGAGCCCGTCCTCACCCCCGAGGTAAAGCCAGCCCTCGGGAGGGGGCCGCAGGGCGAGGTCCGCGCTGAATCGGCCCGCGAAGGTCTGTCGGCCCGGCCCCGGGAGGTAGGCCGTCCAGGAGGCCGAAAGAAGGCCCTCCCTCCAGAGTCTCCCCGATCGCCTTCCCTGGATCCTCGCCTCGGCCAGAAAGATCCCCTCCTCGGACCACTTCCAAGCCTTGTCCGCGGAAAGCCGGAGAAAGGGCCCCGGCTCGTCGGATCCCAGCCCCCCGGCATAGATCCCCGCGGTGGCCTTGCAGGTCCACCCCAGGTTCACGTCCTCGGTGCGGGCCACGGACCGGAGGTTCTCGAAAGCGAGGTACCGGTCCTGCGTCCATTCCACCGTCACGGCCAGACCGTGCAGCCTGCGGTCCGGGAACGGAGCGGGCGCCAGCCAGCCGGGTCGGAAGACGGCGGCGGTCCCGTAAAAGGCCTCCTCCCCCTCCAGGGCCGCTCCCACTCGGAGCGCGGCATCCTCCGCCAAGGGGACGCCGCGGGCCCATCCGATGGCGGCCCCGTGCCGGCGGTAGGGAAGCCCGAGGGCCGCGCGCCCCCGGTCGTAGAGGGTCAGATGGGTCTCCAGGGAGGAGGCGCGTGCATAAGCGGACCAGGGGGTGTGAAGGGCGAAGAAGGGACGATCGAGGGCGAAGGCCCTGCGGCGGCCGTCCGAAAGGCGCTGGTAATCGAGAGAAAGGGCCCATCGGCTCCCGAGGAACCGGGGGTCCGCGTAGGCCGCCTGGTCCGTCGTCCGCTCGGGATCCCGCTGGTGGCTGAGGATCAACCTCTGTCCGCGACCCAGGAAATTCACTTCGTGGACCCGCGCGCGCCAGCTCGTCTGGCCCCCCACGCGGCTGAACTTGAGGCTTCCCTGGAGGCTCCAGGAGTCCCGCACCTCCACTACGGCCCAGACGGACCCGTCATCCATGGGCTGGGGCTGCACCCAGGCGTGCCGCACGAACGACAACGCGCGCAGGTTCCTCTCCGTCTCGCGTATCGCCCGGGCGTTTACAGGATTTCCCGGGGAGAAGAGGAGCTCTCTCTCCACCACGGAGCGCCGGGTTTCGATGTGGACGAAGTTCGCGGCCCGGGCCAGCCAGTGGGACTCGTCGGGAAGGGAAGGGTCGAAGACGTCCCCGATTCTCACGGTCAAGCCAGCGATCCGGGCCCCCCGCGCTTCCCACTCCTCCCAGGACCCTGGCGGGGCCTGGGCTTGCACCGGGGGGAGAAGGAGATGAAAGGCCGCGAGAAGGGCGGCGGCGGTCCAGGGCCGTGGGAGAAGACAATTCGCCATTCCGAGCATGCGCCTCCCATGAGACGCCATGCCTCGGGCGAAAGCAAGTCCCTCTCGGAAGGGGGGGCTTCATCCTATACAATGAACTCCGGCGGCAATGGGAATACGGGGAGGGAGCCATGAGCGGATGCAGAAGAGCTCGAGCGGCGTGGATCGCGGTTCTGGTATTCATGACCCTGGCGACGGCGGCGGCGGAAAAGGTCCCCGGGACGGTGGTCGCGGAATTCTCCACGGATCTCAAGACCCCCATGGGTTTGACCTGGGACGGCGACCGCCTCTGGCTGGCGGACCTCGAGTCGGCCACCTTGAGCGCCGTGAATCCATCGACGGGCCGCATCGAACGGACGCTCGAAGCCCCCGGATACCAACCGATGGGGCTCGCGTGGGACGGAAAGGTCCTGTGGGTCGTGGACGGAGCCGAAAAGACGGCCTACGCGGTCGACCCGGCCTCGGGCCTGACGGTCCGCTCCCTCCCGCTGGACACGGACGCCCCCGAGGGAATCGGCTGGGACGGGGCCGCCCTGTGGACGCTCGATGCCCGGGGAAGCGGGCTCGTTCGAGTCGATCGGAACGACGGAACCACCTTCCGCTCCTTTCCCTGCCCGACCTGCGGTCCCGGGCGACGGGGCCAGGGGATCGGCCTGGCCTTCGACGGCCGGTGCCTCTTCGTGAGCGATCGGACGACCGACGCGATCTATCGCGTGGATCCCGGGACCGGAGCCGTCCTGGATCAGTTCCCGTCGCCCGGTCCGTACCCGACGGGGTTGGCCTGGGACGGCGCCCACCTTTGGTGCGCCGATTTTGAAACCCGCAAACTGTACCGTCTTTCGGTGGACCGCCGGGCCCCCTACGTGCGGCGCTCGCCCAAGAAGGAATCGGTGGTGTACCGCGAGGCCTGGCGCAATTTCGGCCCCGGCACCGTGAAGACCCTCGACGTGTACATCGCCGTGCCGCAGGACCTTCCCAATCAGACGCTCCTCGCCCCCCCCCGCTTCACCCCGGAGCCCCACGGGTTCGTCACGGACCGGTGGGGGCAGCGGTGCGCCCACTGGCGCTTTCGGGACGTGGGGCCGGGCCAGGAGGTGAGGGCCTCCATGGAGGTGCTGGCCGAACTCTATCAGGTCCGGTGGTTCGTGGACCCGGAAAGGGTCGGCTCCCTCTCCGAGATTCCCGAGGAGATCCGCCGGACCTACACCCAGAACAACAGCAAGCTCGTCCTGGACGATCCCGTCATCCGGCGGGCCGTCGAGGAGGCCCTCGGAGGCGAGAAGAACCCCTTTTGGATGGCCTGGAAGATCAACCGGCACATTCAGGAGAAGATGCACTACGAGCTCGTGGGGGGGTGGAACGTGGCGCCCACGGTTCTTTCCCGCGGGTCCGGATCGTGCTCGGAGTACACCTTCGTCATGCTCGCCATGTGCCACGCCGCGGGGCTCCCCGCCCGGTACGCGGGGTCCGTCGTGATCCGGGGGGACGATGCGAGCCGGGACGACGTCTTCCACCGTTGGGTCGAGGTGTACCTGCCGAACTACGGGTGGTTTCCCGTAGATCCTTCGGGGGGCGACAGCCCCGTTCCGGCCGAGTCCGCCGCCTTTTTCGGCGGCCTCGACAACCGTTTCCTCATCACCACCCTGGGGGCGGGCGACAGCGAGACCCTGGGCTGGGACTACAACAGCAACGCCGCCTGGACGGCTATGGGACGGGTCAAGGTCCAGCAATGGAAGGACGGCCTGTGGAGCCCCTCGGGAAAGAAGAGCGAACCCCGGCCCGTGGGAACGCCCGGCGGCCTCAGTTGCGAACCGGGCACGGGGGACTGAAAACGCCGGGCGGGAGTCAGATCTCGGAGGGAAAGGCGTTTCGGAACTGGTGGTAACGGGCCGTCACCTCCTGCTCGTGCCGCCTTTCATCGGCGTGGAACTCCTCCAGAACGGCCCTCATCACCGGGTCGTCGCAGAGCTGAGCGGCCTCGGTGTACATGGCCTGCGCCTCCCGCTCCCGCTCCATCGCCGTTCTGAGAATCGAGAAAAGCTTCCGCTCGCGCTCCGTCATGGGACGAGACTCGCTCATGGCCGCCTCCGTTCGTTGGATATCCTGCCGCGATTGTACTGCACAACCCGCGCCGATTCCGCCGAACGAGAAAAGAGGTCCGGCCTCCGCCGGACCTCTTCGGACACGAAAAAGGAGAGCCTCGTGCTGGGTGGACCGGGTCCTGGAGATCGCCCCTACTGGACCTTGACGATCTCGTCGGTGTCGATCTGGGCCCGCTGGAGGGTTCCGGAGAAATCCACGTAGATCGCCTTCCACTCGGAGAACAGGTCCAGGGCTTCCTTCCCTCCCTCGCGGTGGCCGTTTCCGGTCTGCTTGACGCCGCCGAAGGGCAGGTGGTTCTCGGCGCCGATCGTGGGGGCATTCACGTAGAAGAGGCCCGTGTGCACGTCCCGCATGGCGGCGAAGGCCCGGTTCACGTCCTGGGTGTAAATGGAACCCGAGAGGCCGTACAGGCAGTCGTTCTGAAGCGCGACGGCCTCCTCGAAGGTCTTGAACGGGACCACCGAAAGAACGGGCCCGAAAATTTCCTCGCGGAAGAGGCGCATGGTGGGTTTCACGTCGGCGAAGATCGTGGGCTCCAGGAAGAAGCCCTTTTCGTACTTCTTTCCGGTCAGTCGGTTGCCGCCGCAGAGAAGCTTGGCGCCCTCCTTCTTCCCGATGGCCACGTAGGCGAGGTCCGTCTTGAGCTGGCCCTCGTCCACCGCGGGGCCCATCTGGGTGGTCTCGTCGAGCCCGTCGCCCACCCTGAGGGCCTTGGCCCGCTTTACGAGGGCGTCGAGAAACTTCTTGTAGACCCCGCGCTGAACCAGGCACCGGCTGGTGGCTGTGCACCTCTGTCCGGTCGTGCCGAAGGCGCCCCACAGGACGCCGTCCACGGCGAGTTCGAGGTTCGCGTCGTCCATGACGATGACGGCGTTCTTGCCGCCCATCTCCAGCCCCACACGCTTGAAGTCCTTGGCGCAGGAGAGGTTGATCTGGCGCCCCACCTCGGTGGAGCCCGTGAAGGACACGAGAGACACGTCGGGGTGTTCGCAGAGGGGGTTGCCCACCCTGCGGCCCGAACCCGTGACGTAATTGATGACGCCCTTGGGGAAGCCCACCTCCTCGGCGCCCTGGACCAGGTTCCAGACGGTGAGGGGAGTGAGGGTGGCGGGCTTGATGACCACGGTGTTTCCGCACACGAGCGCGGGCATCATCTTCCACGTGGGGATGGCCATGGGAAAGTTCCAGGGCGTGATGAGGGCGCAAACGCCGATGGGCTGGCGGACGCTCATGGCGAACTTGTTGGGGAGTTCGGAGGGCGTCGTCTCGCCGTACATGCGGCGGCCTTCACCGGACCAGAAGAGCGAGCAGTCGATGCCCTCCTGCACGTCTCCGCGCGTCTCGGCGAGGATCTTGCCCATCTCGCGGGTGGCGTCGCGGGCCAGGCGCTCCTTGTTCTCCTTCAGCCAGAGGCCGAGCTTCATGACGAGTTCGGCGCGCTTCGGGGCGGGGACCAGGCGCCACTTGAGAAAGGCCGCCTTGGCCGCCGCCACGGCGGCGTTCACGTCGCGCTCGTCGCTGTCCTGAAAGAGCCCGATCACGTCGTCGGTGTTCGCGGGATTCACGTTGGCGAAGGTCTTGCCGGTGCGGCTGGCGACCCACTCGCCGTTGATGTAGTTCTTGTAAACGGGGGGCTTCTTGGCCATGGATTCCTCCGGTCTCGTCGGGGGGATGCCCGAAACGTCAAGAGGCAAGTCTAGCAAGGGAAAGGGCTTGTGTCAAAACCGGCCCAAAGACGCCCCGGCGGGCGGTGCCCTTCCACCGGGGACCGGACGGCGGATCAGTGGGCCAGGAACCGGAGGGCGGCCTCCGCCACCTCGTCCATGACGGCGCCGGCACCTGAACGCCAGGATCGGTCGCTGAGGGCCGTGAGAGGGGTTTCCTCGGGGTTCACTTCCCACACGGCGGCTCCAGAGCGGGACGCGATGCGGGCGAGGCTGGCCGCGGGCTCGACCTGGGCGGAGGTGCCCACCACGAGGAAGAGGGCGGAGGCTTCGGCGGCCGCCACGGCCTTTCCGAAGACATCCTCCGGAAGGTACTCCCCGAACCAGACCACGGCCGGCCTCAGGAGGGAGCCGCAGGCGCAACGGGGCGGAAGGAAGGCGAAGGGAACGGTGCGGTCCTCCCGCTCTTTGCCGCAGCCCACGCACCGAATGCGCCACAGGCTTCCGTGGATTTCGAGCACGTTCCGGGACCCGGCCGCGCGGTGAAGTCCGTCCACGTTCTGGGTGATCAGGGTGAAGCGATCCGGTCCGAGGGCGGCTTCAAGCCTGGCGAGTCCAAGGTGGCCGGGATTGGGTCGGCACGAGGAGGCCTGCCGGCGGCGGGCTTCGTAGAACTCCCACACGCGCCGGGGGTCCCTCGCAAACCCCTGGGGCGTGGCCACTTCCTCGATGGGGGCATGGTTCCACAGGCCCCCCGAGCCGCGAAAGGTGGCGATCCCGCTTTCAGCGGAGATTCCGGCCCCCGTCAGCACGGCCAGAGACGACCGCTCACCCGCGCCCATGCCACACCTCCTCGATCCTTTGCCGCGAAACGGGACCCGTCCGGAGAACCACCGGCGAAGGGCCCGTGGCGTCCACTACGGTGGAGGCGCTTCCCCCCGGCGCGTCGCCGCCGTCGACGACCAGAAGATCGGGGGTTCCGGCAAAGATCTCCTCCACCTCGCGGGCCGAGACGGCCTCGCGGCACCCGCTCCGGTTGGCGCTCGTGACGGCCAAGGGGAAGCCCCATTTCTCCAAAAGGGTTCGGGCGGCTCCATGACCCGGAACCCTCAAGGCCGCCGTGGGAACACCGGGAGCGTACCATTCCGGAAGGCCGACCGGACGAGGCAGGACCAGCGTAAGGGGGCCGGGCCAGAATCGGTCCGCGAGCTTCCTCGCCGGAGGGGAGAATTCGAAGCCGAACCCCCGGGCCGCTTCGGCGGACGCCATCTGGAGGGGAAGGGCCTTGTCCTCTGGACGGCCCTTGAGGGCGACGATGCGGCTCACGGCCGCCGGGGTGTCGAGGGCCCCCGCAAGCCCATACACGGTCTCCGTCGGGAGGGCGAGGACCCTTCCGGACTTCAGGTGGAGAAGCGCCTCCTCCACCCACGAGGGGTCGTCGAGGGAGATCCGTCGCACGGGGCTTCCGTCAGTCCCTGGCCAGCCCGCGGTCCTTTTCCAGGACCTCCTGGCGCATGGACTCCCGAGCGGCCGAGAGCTTCTCGAAGAGATCCGGGCGGGAAACCGCCAGGATCTGGACCGCGAGGGTGGCCGCGTTGGCGGCCCCGTTGATGGCCACCGTGGCCACCGGGATGCCCGGCGGCATCATGACCGTCGAGAGCAGCGCGTCCTGGCCGTCGAGGGGGCCCGACGCCACGGGGAGGCCGATGACGGGCCGAACGGTTCGGGCGGCCACGGCTCCGGCCAGGTGGGCGGCCATGCCCGCGGCGGCGATGAAAACCTCCACGCCCTCCCTCTCCGACCGGGTGACGAATTCGGCGGTTTCCGAGGGCGTGCGATGGGCGGAGAGGACGCGAACCACGTAGGGAACCCCGTACTTCTTGAGGGTTCGCGTGCAGGGTTCGAGCGCGGGAGCGTCCGATGCGCTTCCCATGAGAACGGCCACGAGGGTCTTCTGATCGGCCATGGAACCTCCTGTCCGGATTCGCGGTCCCTTCCGCCGCAGTGTACCAGGGGTCGAGGGTATGGGAAAAGCGCCGCCCGTCTTGACTCCCGTTCCTCCGCTGGTACAGTGGAAAAGGAGGCTCCATGGCGGAAGAAGGACACGAACATTGCCGGCAGCTCTTCGAGCGCATCTGCGCACAGATCGAGGGCGATCTGGCCCCCGGGTCCTGCGCCGAGCTCTCCCGCCACATGGAATCCTGCGAACCTTGCCGCCGGTTTCTGGAATCCATGGCGGCCACGCGCAAGGCGCTCGAACGATACGGCGCCACATCGAGTTTCTCCGGGCAGGAGGTTCAAGAACTACTGCGAGGATGCCTCGATCGGTTCCGGTCCCTAGAGACCTCTCGCTCGCCCGCCGATGAATGACAACGTGCCGGTGCGTCCGGGTCCCCGGCCCGTGGAGGGCGTCCTCCTCCTCACCCCGGCCTGCGCGCTCTTCCTGGCCGCGGCCCTGGCGGCCCCACCGGACTTGAGTGGCGGGTCGGCCCTGGCGCTGACGGCGGGGCTCTCCATCGGG